>NZ_JBKGHJ010000001.1:0-69063 GCF_046520365.1 Corallococcus sp. 4LFB | reverse complement strand
TCGCGGTGACGATGAGCGTGTCGATGGAGACCCTCGCCACGGTGTCCGCCTGCGAGTCCGCCGGGATGCCCCCCTGCGGACCGGGACGAATGGATGGCATTGAACATCTCCCCCCGGGAAAAAGCAGGCGGCCCTGTTGCCTGCCCTCCCGGCGGGAGCGGCCACGGCCCGATGTCTGGCTCAGCTGTTGCTCAGGCTTCCTCTCGTGGTCCCAGAGGGAGAGTCAGCGTGAGACGGATGACAGTCGCAGGGATGTTGTGGGGAATGGGTGTGGCGCTCGTGACCCTGAGTGGGTGCGGCGCGCCACTGACAGTGGAGGAGGATTCACGTGACCCCGGGGCGGAGACCGTCAGCACGGAGCGCGCGGCGCTCACGACGCGGACGGTCGTCCTGACGCCCACGGAGGACGCGCATGTGGAGGCCGCGTCCCCGGACACGAGCTTCGGCGCTTCCTCCACCTTGAAGGTCTCGCGAACCCCCGAGGCGCTGACGTACCTGCGCTTCTCCGGGGCCGAGCTCCCCGTTCCCGGGACGGTGACGTCCGCGAGGCTGCGCCTGTTCGCGATGAACAACGCGGCCCAGGGCGTCGCCGTGCACGACTCGCCGGGCGTGCACATCTGGGACGAGAGCGTGACGTGGAACACCCGGCCGAGTTGGACCGACGCCTGGCTCACCTCGAGCGAGGGGCCCGTGAGGAGCGGGACCTGGGTGGAGCTCGACGTGTCGGGCGTGTACATCCCCAGCCGCTACTACAGCGTCGACCTCCTCCTCTCGGCGAAGGGCACGGACAGCCTCACGTTCGGGTCGAGCGAGTCCTTCGAGTACAAGCCGCAGCTCGTCCTCACCGTGGAGTCCGCCGCGAACAACCCGCCGCCGCCGCCCGCGCCGCTCACGCTCTCCGGCGCGCCGGTCTCCTTCACCGCGAGCGGCGACACGTTCGTCGACGCGGAGCGCCCGGACACGGCCCAGGGCGGCGCCACGACGTTCAAGGTGGACAGCGCCCCCATGCAGGAGGCCTACCTGCGCTTCCCGGTGCAGGGGCTGACGGAGGCCGTGCAGCGCGCGGTGCTGCGCCTGTACGCAAGCTCGGGGTCGGATGACGGCCCGGCCGTGTACGCGCTGACGGGGCTGCCGTGGAGCGAGGCCAGCGTCACGTGGAGCTCGCGGCCGGCCCGCACGGGCAGCCCGGTGGAGGACGCGCAGGGGCTCGCGACGGGGAGCTGGGTGGACTACGACGTGACGGACCTGGTGCGAGGCAACGGGGACGTGACGTTCGGGCTGTACCCGACCTCCCGCGACGGCGTGACGTTCTTCTCGCGGGAGAGCTCGGATGCGTCGCTGCGTCCCCGGCTGCTCGTCTGGACGGGCGCGGCGAAGGCGGCCCCGACGGACGCGTGCCTGACCCGCACGGAGTACGTCGAGGTGCCCGTCAACGCGCTGCATGACACCTACGCCGCGGAGGATGCGCCGGACCAGAAGTTCCAGCACCACGCCTCGCTGCGGGTGGACGCGGAGCCCCGCGCGGAGGCCTTCCTCCGCTTTGAGGTCCAGCTGCGGCCGGAGCGCATCCAGCGGGTGGCGCTGCGCCTGTATGCCATTGACGGCACGGGCAACGGGCCCCGGCTCTACCGGGCGTTGACGTTCGACGGGGCGACGACGGACTGGAACCACCGCCCGGTGCCAATGGGCGAGCCGCTGGTGGACCTGGGGGCCGTCGCGCGGGATGCGTGGGTGGAGCTGGACGTGACGAACACCGTGACGGCCTCCGGGACGTACGCGTTCGCGCTGCTGCCGGACAGCACCAACAGCGTGGGCTTCGTCTCCACGGACGCGGAAGCGCGCCACATCATCGGGGGCGCGCCCCGGCTGGTCATCACGTATGAGAGCGACCCGTTCTGCTCGTACCGGGGCACGAAGCCGTCGGGGACCACGGCCTGGGTGCATCAGGCCGGAGGCGCTCAGGCGGAGTCCCCCCAGCACGTGGCGCCCGCGCCGGATGGCGGGTTCGCGGTCGTCACCCGGCTCTACGGCACGGGGACCCCGTCCGTCCCGTCGGGTCACACCGTCACCCTGCACCGGGCGGATGGCGGCGTCGCGTGGACGCGCTCCTTCCCGCAGGCGGGGGTGCGGCTGGAGAAGGTGGTGGTGACCACGGTGGGCAACGTGCTGGTGGCCGGCAGCTACGACGGGGCACCGGACCTGGGCAAGGGGCCGCTGCCCCAGGGCTCCGGCATGGTGGTGATGAAGCTCACACCGGACGGCACGGTGGACTGGACGCGCGGCTTCCGGGCCTGGTTCGGGGACCCGAGCGATCCGGAGGACTACTACGACAACCCGATGGACGTGCTCGACCTGGCCACGGACGCGCACGGCAGCGCGGTGCTCGTCGGCACGTTCTGGGGCTACACGGACTTTGGCAGCGGGCCGGTGTATTCGGGCAAGCCGTTCCCGTACGACGACACGTACCCGAACTCCTACGTGCTGAAGCTCCAGTGGGACGGCGCGCACCTCTGGTCGCGAGTGCTGGCCGGGACGTCCCTGGTGGGCACGCGGGCCAGCAGCGTCGCAGTGGACGCCAGCGAGGGCGTCATCGTGGGCGGCCAGGCGGGCAACAACACCGACTTCGGTGGCGGCACCGTCGCGGAGCGCGGAGCCTTCGTCGCCCGGTATGGCGTGGGGGGCGACTTCGGCTGGGCGCGGGTGATGAGCGCGCGGTTCAGCGAGGTGACCTCCGTGGGCGTGCTGCCCGACCAGCGCATCGCCTTCACCGGGAACTTCAACGGGTACCTGTCGTTCGCCGGCCAGAGCTACGTCAGCCGCGAGCCGGAGGAATACGAAGGTGCCTGGGATGCGCTCGTGGGCGTGCTCACCGCGGCGGGTGGGGACGTGGCCCTCCGGCAGTTCGCGCACTTCGGGTTCACGGACATGGTCGTGGACGGGGCCGGGAACATCGTGACGACCCAGTACGGCGCGGGGAACCTCGTCGGGCTGGGCGAGGTCGGCTGGCCGCAGGATGATCTGCCCCGGCCCACGCTGGCGGCCTTCGGTCCCGGGCTGGAGTCCCGGTGGGTCCGCGTGCTGGGGCTCACGTCCGGGCCTGAGCTCCACCTCGCGTCCTCCCCGGACGGTGTCGTGGTGGCGGGCACCCTGAGGGAGGCGCTCGAGATGGACGGCACCTGGTACACGCCGCAGTCCCGGCGCTCCGACGTGCTGCTGTTCAAGCTGCGCGAGTAGGCCGCCGTGACTCGGGGCTCCCGCATCCGTGCGGGGGCCCCGGGGACGTGCCGTGCCCTGCTCGGGCGCGTCCTGCTCGAACCACGTGGGCAGAGCGCTTGAGCGCGGCGGTTGTTCTGCATGGAGGCGGCGGGATTCGAACCCGCACCGGGCGGTGCGAAACTCCCAGCAGGATCGCGCCCTTACCTCGCTGCCGCTCGGAGCGCCCCGGATTCGATATCCCGCTGCATGACCTGTTGTCCCGCCATGTTCCACCCCATGCCGCAGCTTCATGCGACATACGTGCAACATGGCGGGACTGGAGTGGAGCCTCCTCGCAGGCAGCGTGGCTAGTTCGTGCTGACCTCGTCCTGGGACGCCTGGAGGCCACGGGGACGCCGCATGCCCAGTTCGACCATCACCTCGCGGGATCGCTTCGCCATCTCGTGCAGCTCCGACACCGCTTCCTTCCGACCGTAGGCGTCTCCCTCTCCGAGCCAGCGGCGCAGGTCCGCCGCCAGTTCCCGCGCTGTCTGGTAGCGGGCTTCCGGGCGGGGCTGGAGGAGCTTGCGCAGAGCCAGGCCCAGGCCCTGCGGGAGCGGCTCAGTCAACGCCTCCAGGTCCGCTTGCGAGTAGGTCGCCGCGCGCCAGATCGCGTCCTCCACGCCAACAGGGCTTCCAGCGAGCCGAGCCCGCCTGACGGCACGTCGGACCCGCACGCGCTGCCTGACTGAAAGCGAGTCCTTCCCCTCTTCGGTCAAGGCGTCCGGGGCATCCAGGAGGTTCTTCCCCGTCGCGAGTTCAAGTAGGACATTGCCAAGCGCGAAGAGGTCCGAGCGCGCATCCACGCGGCCCGTCAGGAGCATTTCCGGGGAGGAGTAGAACGCATCCCCCTGCGGCTGGCGCACCGTGGACGAAACGCGGCCGGGCAGGTCCGAAAGGGCGAGCCCGAAGTCGGAGACCTGCACGTCGCCGTTCCAATCGACGAAGATGTGCTCAACGTCGAGTGCCCGGTGGACGATGTTGAGGGAGCGCCCCTGTTCGTCCTTCGCCTCGTGGGCATGCTCCAAGGCCTCGGCGACGCGCGCCCCGACATGGAGGGTGAAGAGGGGAGAGAACCGGCGACCGCACTCCCCCGAGAGCGTCAACAGGGTGTTGATGCTGTGCCCCGACGGATGCTCGGTGATGACGTACCAGCACCCCTCTGCCTTGTGCAGTCCATGGACACGGAGGATGCCCGGATGGTCGAGGTACGTCGCGAGGCGCACCTGCTCTTCCAGCTTCGCCCGCGCCCGCTTGATGCGAGGCAGCTCCATCAACTTCGGAACGCCCACAGCCTTGAGCAGTACCTTGCCCCGGATGTTGCCCTCGGAAGTACGGCGCCGGGCCAGCAGGAGACTCAACCCGTGGTGGACCTCTCCCAGGTCTTCGCGGAACTCGTACTGGAAGCCATCCCGCGTGAAGAGAATCGCCCCGCGTGGAAGCCTGAACTCACTTTCCGACATGCTCTTTCCTCCTCTTCGCGCAGGCATCCGAAGGCCGACGCGTCGTGGACGACGTTACCTGTGGGATGGGCCGTCATGGAACGACCCTGGGAGGTCATGTCGAGTTTGAGGAGGAGGGGGCGAAATCAAGCACCTACCCACCACGTCGCCCCGGGGCCGCTCAGGGCCAGCGGTCCACCACTGTCCCGGAGCCCCGATTGACCGCCATCACCCTGCCGTCCTTGAACGCTACGGCAGTCCCCTCGTGCACGAAGCAAATGGGTTGCTCGTCCTGTCCCGGGAGCTTGACTCGGTCGTACCGGATGACGAGTGCCGGCCCATCCGCACGCCCCATCTTGTCGGAGAGGTAGTAGGCCTTGCCGTAGAAGCGTGTTCCAACAGGGGCGACTGCACGCTGCCGGTCATCGTTGATGCCTTTGGGGACCACCCCCACCACCTCCGCGCCAGCGGTGAACCATACATTGTCAAAACCCGCTTGCCGGTCATCGAGTTGGAGGGAGAAGCTGTCCCCTTCCTTCCAGTGAAGTTGCTCCCGCATGGCCTCTTCCGCCCCAGCCGGGCAGGTGAAGCGCTCTGGACGGATCTGGGCACCCGGACACCCCGCCGCCAGCGCCGCGACGAGCGACAGCGACGTGCACTCGACGGCGGCAACGGACTTCTTCGGCATTCGGGGCGCACGTCCTGGGGGCGAGGCTTCGGGTGCTGGGGTCTTCAAGGCGGATCCTTCCTTCGGGGCAGCGGCGATGGCTGGCCCCGGGACTGTCACGGACGAAGGGCCAGCAGGTGTCATAACAGGAGGGGGTGTCTTGGTCGGTGGGGAATGGGTGGTGGCAGGAGGAGGACGTGGGGCTGCGGCGTCGCGCGACCCGGCAGGCCCGCCGGGGGCGCTCCCTGACGAGCGCCAGAGGGCCGCAGCCATGACGAGCGCGACGATACAAACTACGCCTGCAAGCCACCTTCCCGCGCGAGTCGGTCGCTCCATCATGGCCACATGCCGCTTGAGGGATTGCGGCGCGGAGGGCGTTGCCAGTGCCTCAGGTGTTGGCACTCCGCGACGCTGTTCAGCGGGAGCATGGGCCGGCACGTCATACTCAGCGGAGCGCTCGGTAAGGAGGTCCGCCAGTTCGCGGCGCAGCGCTTCGGTATCGACCGGACGCCCCTTGGGGTCTCGGGCCAGAATGTTCTCGACGAGGTCGCTCAATGCCGCTGGCACCCGCGCATTCGCCAAGCGAGGAGGAGGCGGTGGGAGGGCAGGGCTGTTCAAGTCGAAGCGCGGACGGAACTCCGTCGGGCGTGGGTCGGTCAGCAGTTCATGGAGCATGACGCCGACCGCGAAGATTTCGTCGGCGACCTGGAAGGCGTAGCGGGCCCGGTGCTCGTCCTTGTGCTCGCGCATGAACTTGAACTGCTCGGGCGCGCGATAGCGGTCTGTCCCTGGAGGCAAACCCCCGTCCGTCAGGTCTTCGGCGAGTGTGTAGGTCGCACAACTGAAATCGATGATAACGGGCTCGCCGTCGCTCTTCCGGATGAGCACATTGGACAGCTTCAGGTCCCGATGCAGGACGCCCCGGCGATGCATGTATGCCAGCGCACCGGCAATCTTCTCGAAGACCCCGAGGATTTCGCGAACGGTCGGGTGCTTGCGCTCCGCCCATTCCGCGAGCGTCCAGCCGTCCACGTAGTCGAGTGCGAGGTAGAGGTTCCCACTCTCCGCAAGGCCATATCCTTGTGGCCGGACGATGTGGGGGTGGTCCAGCATGAGCAGCGCCGTCAACTCCCGCAGCGTCCGGGAATGGGTCTGCTTGGGGTCGCCGCTGGACTCCCGGTGCTGGGCGACCTTGATGGCCCGGTGGCTGCCGTTCTTTTCGCCAAGGAAGACGAACGCAAAGCCTCCGTCACCGAGTGGCTTGGAAACCCGCCACCCGTCAATCAACGAACCGGGCGGAACGTGGAGCAGCGTCGCGCTCATGGGGCATCCTCCGCGGCGGGCTTCGGAAAGCGTACGTCTGGAATCGTGAGCCGGCGTTCCCCATCCCCACGCACCTCCAGGGTGAAGACGAGGTCTGCTTTCGCCTCTGGCACTTCCACGACCGCCAGAACGCGCCCGTCCTCCCCCGGAGGGATTGCTCCCGGCTTCTTCGCTACAAGCCGCGCCCGCAGGGGCATGCCGACTCGCCCCACGAACATCGCTTCTCGTGGTGTCCAGGCGGCGTGGTCAGGGCGGTTCACAATCTTCACGTCCGCCAGAATCCAACCCGTGCCCCGAAAGGCTACGATTCTGTCCAAAATCAACCCCTGTATCGCATCGAGCGTGCCTTTGCGGCTGGAGGTCGTGACGCCCTTCGCGTCCACGTAGCCAAGGAGCACGAAGTCTTCCGGCTTCGGCACCGGGGCTTGGGCAGTGGGCTGGCAGGCCGCATTCGGCGGCTCCGGGCGCTGCACGTCGATCCGCGAGTCCACATCGGCCGGGTCGGTCATGAGTACGAAGGCGGCGCGTGCGGGCGCTCGGCCGTCGGCGAAAAAGACCCCAATCTCCTGACGCTCGCCCTCGCCGAGATTGGCCACGGGCTGAACGATGATCGACCGCTCGCCGGCATCCAGGACGCGAATCCGGGACTCGTCGAAGGTGAGGGTCTTCCGCTGAATCGGCGAAGAGAAGAGGAACACGGTCGGCGTATCCGCCGCGACATGGACAACGGGCAGCGGTTCGGCGGGAGTGCTGGCGACGGTCACGGGGCGCTTACGGTCAACGCGAGCCCCCTGTGCCGGCTCAGCCCTCGCAGCAGTTCCCGAGACGAGCGCGAGCGCTAGGGCCAATCTGAACGGTTGGAGCAATGGTGCATGACCTCCCGAGGGGGAAGGCTACCATCGCGGGTTGGCGCGCAGTGGGTCTCTTTCCTACAGTCGAGCCCACCCCATGTGGTTAGCGGTACACCTTCCCGCCCCACAAGAACGCGCCGCTGACGAGCGGCACGCTGTAGGCAGCAACGTGCCCGGCCGGCATCAGGTACGCTACGAGCAGCTCGTTTTCCCAGCCGCCCGGCCGACCCTTAATCCAGTCCGGATCGAGCGTCCGCCCGGCACCGACCGCTATCGCTCGGCAGTTGCCCTCACGACCCGGCTTCACATGCACGCCAGGTCGGTGTGAATGCCCGAAGGCGACCGTGAGCCCGGGGGCTCCCCACTCATCGGCGACGTTCGCAGCGTGATGCTTAGGGAGCGCCTTCGCGATCTGATGCCCGTGCATTAGTCGCAGGTTTCCTCGCTTGAGCGGCTGAGCACCATCATCCGCGAGAACGGCAAGCGGTCGATCGTGGCGTCCCTTCGGGCGCATGGCACGGGGAAGAACCCAACCGCGTTCTCGCGGATGCTCTTCGTGAACCCGCCCGCCGACGATGCCGCGTGGGAACAGGCGATCGGGCGGTGTCACCGTCAAGGGCAGCTCGCCGACGAAGTCGAAATCGAGCTGTACCAGCACACCGACGAGCTTGTCGGGGCCTTCCAGAAGGCCCGCGACTTCGCCCGGTTCGTTGAGCAGACCGAAGGCACGCCGCAAAGCTCTGTCTCGCTTCCTATGACTGGCCCGCCCTCTAGGGGCGAGCCATGCACGGAGTACGCGTTCAGCGCGTAGAGGCGGCCTCTATCAGACGACTTAGATCTTCGAGTTGTTTCAGCCTCCGCTTCACCTCGAACAGCTCGCGGTTCACCATTCTCTTCCCGACGGCCTCGAAAGCCTGCTCACCGGTCTGTGTTGATTTATAGCCGTCCAATGTCTTCTCGGCAAACTTAAACTCGCAGAGCGCTTCCAGGTATTCGTCGACCTTGCTCTCGTCAATGTCGGTTGCAAGCGCCAGTTTCCGAGCATCACATTCCCCTTTCTCAACCAACTTCGCCAGCGGAAAGACGGCCTGGAGCGGAATCTCGTCCAGATGGGGAATGTTTAAGGCTTCATGGCATACTTCTTCTCCAAGCCATTTCTTCGGATCGAGCACTGCGTCACCGTAACAGATAAGCTCGACTAGCTCCTTGCGCATATTGACCATTGCTTGGTTTGTTTTAGTTTGCATGGAAGGCGTGCTCAGACGGGCGAATCCCACTTACGGATTCTTTGGGTCTGCCGGAAGGTGCTCAAGCTTCAAGTATCCGCGAGTTCCACTGAGAACAAAGTCTGTAGTCATCCAGACGTCTTGGACCACCAATGCGTTGGCCCTAGTTACGCCTTTTGACTCAAGGTAATCAGCGATCTCGTCTTGCCCCGCTCGCTCTTTGAGGTCCCAAAGGCGACGAAAAGCCTCCGCTGCCGATGCCAGATCATCAGGATGCGACCAAATGGTCGCGGTGTCCGAGTGGGTGTCGGTGACGTGATGAATTGACATGATTGAATCAAGCGTCTTCTCGAAGCGGGCAGAAAGCGGCATGAACTTCCTCGGTGTTGTAGGGCACTAACGCGCACTTGAAGTGCCTGCTCTGCATAGCACTTCTAGAGCAAGCCTTGCCAGAGGCCAACGCTTCCCTCCTTCAGCGTAAGGGGCCCACGTAGGGCCGAACCACGCACGGAAAGCGCCGCATTTAGGGACTGTCGGCGCTCGCGACAAGACGCCGCCGACACAACCCAAAGCGAAGGAAGCAAGCAACGTGAACAGTGCATTGACTAAGATCGCGACCGCTCAGGCGGCGGTCGGCGGGCGCTATCCGCGGTTCGGCAGCTACCTGCTCGAAGTGGAGGTCATCCGCACGAAGTCGGGCTTGAAGAGCGATTCGGCAATCGCCGAGCTGACGGTTCGCGATTCGGCCCCACTGTCGGGCGGCGAAGCCCCGAGCCGTGTCGGGGAGGTCGTCGACTACGTCGAGAACCTGAGCGATCAGAACAAGGGGCGGCGGTGGACGCTTCAAGGCGTTTCTCATGTCGCTCGTCGGGGCGGACGAGTACGAATTCGCCAACCCGGCCGCGCTCGCGAAGTTCACCGACGAGCGGCAGGCGGGCACGAAGCTGTTGATTCGGTGCGAGTGCTACCCGAAGCAGCTCCCCGCGACCAACGGGCAGCTCGGCAAGACGATCAGCTGCTACCGCTGGCAGCACGTCGAGATGACCGACGAGCAGCTCGCGCACGCCTAGCAGGGTCGCAAGGCGGCGAAGCTGCCCCCGCTGGCCGAAGCGCTCAAGTAAGAGCAAGGAGCGGAATCGCCGTGCTCTGAAATGCGGGTAGGTTTCTGAGCACGGCGCTTCGCCGTAAGCGGACGAACTCTGAGCGCGCGCCGCGTAAACTGAATTGTGGCGTGCAGGGAGCTTTACGGAATCGGCTTTGAGCGATCTCGCACGTCCCCATCCGGCGGATTCCATGCGTGCAACGCATCATAGACCGTGAACGCTTGAAGTTGAATCAATGACGGCTGACCGCCGTGAAGGAAGTTGATCTTGTCAATGAGCGGCCCGTCGTTTGTGATAAACATTCCGCAACTTCCACCAGACGCCACGATATATGCATCGAGATAGTCGTTCGGGTGAGCCGCAAGCACATCGCCAAGGTGGGCGAACTCCGCGTTTCGTTGTCCATCGGTCAAGGTCGCGGAGTAGTCGGCCAGTCGCTTCAGCAGCGCATACGTCCAGGTACACGGGTATTTCAGATGATCCGACTTGGCCTTGAGCAGTGCATCGGGCGGCTGCTTGGCGAAGTCAACAATTAGCGTCCGGGCTACGTCGTCGCATTGCTCAAGAGCATTCGCCGTATTGTATTGGGCGACATTTTTATTAAACTCATTTCGAAACTGCGCGTTCGCAGCATAGGCGGCCTTATATTTATTCTTTCGTTCGTTGTACGCAGCACGGAGGCTGACTCGCTGCTTCATCCAGTCGTCGCGAGCCAATTTGAGGGTGCCGACAAGATCCCCAGCCTCGATAGATGCGGCGACTTCCTTGTCAATATTCTGGACTAGCGCGTACTGGTGGGCACCAGTCCATTCTGCAACGACAGAGGCAAAGTCTCCGGGCCCAAAGAATCGCACACGATTGCCGAATCGGGAATAGAGGCTCCTAAATCGGGTGAGCATTTCAATTCGCGACGCGGGCTCTGCCGGGGCAAGCATCTCCAAAAGCGACGTCAGAGAAAACCAGACATGGCCGTACTTTGGCTTTGCCAACAGAAGATCTGATAGAGCCAATAGTCGCTGTTCCGCGACAGGCTCAAACTTACGAATCACATTGCTATCGAAAAGAACGTCCGAGTAGTGAACGAGGCGCTCCTTTTCGAGCTTCTCATATTGCTTGGGTGGTGCTGGGTCAGTGGTCATAGGCAGCACTATACCACACAATGCCTCTCAACTCAAGGCAACGCCCATGCCGCCGACCGCCCAATGCGGTGAGTCGAGGGTAAAAACAATAAATATTGGAGACGAAATTTGAAGGTGTGGGCGTTTGACACTGAGACCCATCGCAAGCGCCCGGGCCTGATCGCGCCCCCTCTTGTGTGCGGCAGCGTGGCGACGCGCGAACCGGGAAGCGAGAGGCTGCTCGACAAGGCGCAGGCCCGGCACTTTTTCAGCAACACAATTGCCACCCCCGACGTGCATATCATCGGCGCGAATCTCGCCTTCGACCTGGGGGTGATGGCGGCAGACAACCCGCGTTTGATTGAACCCATCTTTGCGGTGCTCGACGCGGGCCGGTTGCATGACGTGGCCATTCGCGAAGCGCTGATCGACATCGCGAAGGGGCTTCACGGCGTCGACCCGACGACCGGGCGGAAGCTCGACGATGACGAAGGCGCTCGATATCCGCTCGCGCTGCTCGTGAAGCGCTACTTCGGCGTCGATATCAGCGAGGACAAAAAGAACCCGAACGAGCGGCACGCTGTAGGCGGCGACGTGACCGGACGGCAGCAGGTACGCGCCGAGCAGCTCGTTTCCCAGCCACCCGGGGCGCCCCATTCGCCGGCGACCTTCGCGGTGTCACGCCGTCGGGTTAGCACTACTGCGTCAGAATCAGGACCTTCCCCTCGGGCGATCCTTCGACCTCCTCTGATCCAGCACCACCAGTCCCGACGGCTGCACCTGGAGCAATCCCTCCCAGGGAAGCCACACGGTGCGCGCCGTGGCCGTGGACAACGGCAACCCCGCCGCCAGCACCAGCGACTTCGAGAACGCCGGCGTCGCGGCGGCTTCAGCTCCGCGGCGAGCGCCACCGGCAACGTCACACGGCTGAGCCTCTACGTGGATGCCCAGACGACGGCCACCACGCTCCAACTCGGCCTGTGTGCGAATGGGAGCGGAACGCCCGGCCCGCAGCTGCGCACCTTCACCGTCACGTCTGTCACACCCGGCGCGTGGAACGGCTGCACCAGCACGTCCCAGGCCGCTATCCGGGCAGCAACATGTCCGCCTACGCCGGCAACTGAGCCAACCCCCGACTCCAAACGGCCCTTCGTACGGAGAGTGCGGCGCCCGGAAGCTCGGGCGCCGCTCACCTCCAGGACTTCTCCCAGCGCTGGACAAGCGAGCTGGAAGGGGCACGTCCACCGGGAGACCTTTCATCCTGAAGGCCGACCCCTCCGCATTCCGCTGGAGTATCGCGCACCCGCAGGTGCTAGGGCTTCATCACGGCAGCCCTCCTTCAACACCGCGATGCTCCGAAGGTGAGGATGGACAAGAAGATGGACGTGCTGCCCGGGTACACCCTGGACGCGATCGTGCGGCAGGGGGAGCGCGCCGTCTTCTACCGGGGCGAGTCCGCCGACGGCCGCCGCGTGATCGTCAAGCTGCTGCGCTCCCAGCAGCCCTCTCCCAGAGAGCTCGCGGAGCTCCGCCACGCGTTCGACTTCGGGCGTGAGATCGACTCGCCGGCCGCGGTGCGCACGCTGTCCCTGGAACTCTCCGGCAATCGCTTCGCCCTGGTGTTCGAGGATGGCGGGGGCCGATTCCTCGACGAGATGCTTGGGGCTCCCATGGAGTTCGGCCGCGCGCTCGACCTGGCCGTCGGCATCGCCGAAGCGCTCAGTGACCTCCACGGCCACGAGGTCATCCACAAGGACGTCTGCCCGGTGAACCTGGTCGTCGATCCCGAGACGGGCCACGTCCAGCTGACCGACTTCGCCCTCGCCGCGCGCGGTGAGAGCGAGCCCGCCTCTCCTCTCCCCATGCCCCGGCAACTGGTGGGCAGCCTGCCCTACCTGTCGCCCGAGCAGACAGGCCGGATGGACCGTCCCATTGACGCACGCACGGACCTCTACTCGGCGGGCGTCGTCCTGTACCAGGTGCTCACCGGCCAGCTGCCCTTCCAGGCCGAGGACCCGCTCGGATGGATCCACAGCCACCTCGCCCGCACGCCCCGGCCGCTCGTGGAGCTTCAGCCCTACCTCCCGGCCGTGGTGTCGGACCTGGTGATGCGCCTCCTGGCGAAGGCGCCCGAGGACCGCTACCCGACAGCGCAAGCCCTGCTCGTGGATCTGCTGAACTGCCGCCTGCAATGGACCTCGAACCAGCGGATCGAGCCGTTCGCCCTCGGCGCCAGCGACGCGCTCGGACAGCCGCGAACACCGCGGCTGCTCCCGCTTCGGGAGGCCGAGCTGGAGCAGCTGCGCGCCGCCTTCGAGCGGGTGGTGGCCGCGAAGCTCCCGGAGCTGGGCCTGGTGCTGGGAGAGGGTGGCGTTGGCAAGTCCTCCCTGGTGAACCAGCTCCGGTCCACGGTCCTCGACAAGGGCGGCCTCTTCCTGACGGGCAAGTTCGACCAGCAGCAGGAGGCTCCCTACGCTGCGTTTGCCCGCGCGTTCCAACCCCTCTTCCGGCAGCTCGCCGCGGAGGACGCACCCCAGAAGGCCCGGTGGCAGGAGCGGCTGGATGAGGCGCTCGGCGCGAGCGGGCAGCTGATCGCCGACCTCATCCCCGAACTGCTCCAGGTGACCGGGCGGCTTCCGGAGGTCGCGCCGCTGGCTCCCGCCGACGCCCAGGGCCGCTTCCTCCAGGTGTTTCGACAGCTGCTGGAAGCGCTCACCGAGGAGCACCCGGTGACGCTCTTCCTCGACGACCTCCAGTGGGCCGACGAGGCCAGCCTGCGGCTGCTCCAGCACCTCGCGTCCCACCCCGCTCCCCACCCCCTCCTCATCCTCGGGGCCTCCCGCGACCGCGACAGGGTGCCGTCCAATCCGCTGTCGCTCGCCCTGGACGCGCTCCAGAAGGGCCAGACCCGGGTGACGGAGCTCACCTTGTCCCCCCTGTCGCGCGAGGACTGCGCGCAGCTCATCGGAGACACGCTCGGCGCGGATCCACGGTCCCTCGCTCCGCTGGCGGCGTTGGTCTGTGAGAAGACCCACGGCAACCCCTTCTTCACCCTCCAGCTGCTCTCCGCGCTTCAGCGCGAAGGACTGCTCACCTTCGACCGGGGGCGGAGCACCTGGCGGTGGAGCGCCCACCGCATCCGCGCGCTGGAGCTGGGCGAAGGCGTCATCGAGCTGATGCTCGGCAAGCTGCGACGCCTCCCCGCCCTCACGCAGGAAGCGCTCAAGCTCGCGGCCTGCCTGGGTGCGACCGTCGAGCTCCCACTGCTCAGCGTGGCGGGTGGCTTCGCGGAGGACGCCCTGCGCATCGCGCTGGACGCGGCGGTGCGCGAGGGGCTGCTGCTCCCGCACCTCGAAGGCACCTATCGCTTCTCACACGACCGCGTGCAGCAGGCCGCCTACGCGCTCCTCGAACCCGAGGTGCGCGCCGCCACGCACCTGCGCATCGGCCGTCGGCTGCTCGCGGACACCCCGCCGCGGCTGCTGCCCGAGCGCGTGTTCACCCTGGTGGCCCAGCTCGACCAGGGCATCGAGCTCATCGAAGCGCGGGAGGAGCGCACCGCGATCGCCCGGCTCAACCTGCTCGCCGCCAGGCGGCCCGGGCCGCCTCCGCCCATGGTGCGGCGATCCGCTACCTCCAGGCGGGACAGGCGCTGCTCGCTCCCGAGCCATGGGCCGTGGATCATGAGCTCGCCCAGGGCCTTCACCTGGAAGAAGCCGAGAGCGAGCTGTCCGCCGGCAGGCTGGACACGGCGGAGCGCCTGCTGGCCGTCCTGCTGGACCATGCGCGGACTCCCGCCGAGCGCGCCAGCGCCTACCGGGCGCGGATCGACCTTCACACCACCCGGGGCGCCCTGGGCCCCGCCATCGACAGCGCCAGCGCCTGCCTCCGTCAGTACGGCATCGCGCTGAGCCCCCAGCCGACGCCAGAGCAGCTCGAGGAGGTAGACCGGACCGTGGAGCAGCTCCTCGGAGAGCACGCCATCGAAGCGCTGCTCAGCCTGGCGCCCATGCGGGATCCGGACATGGAGGCCGCCATGAACGTGCTGGCCTCCTTCCTGCCGACGGCCTACTTCTGCAACCCGCAGCTGCACCACCTGGTGGCGTGCCAGATGGTGATCCTCACGCTCCGGCATGGCCTGACCTCCGCCTCCACGGTGGGGCTCACCGCCTATGGCTTCGAGCTGGTCATCACCCACAAGCAGTACGCCAGGGCGGCCAGCATCGCCCGCGTGGCGCTGACCTTGGTGGAGCGGCACGGCTTCCTCGCGGATGAGGCGAAGGTGTGCCTGGTCGCGGGCGTCACGATCCTCCCCTGGGCTGAGCCGCCGCGCTCCCTCTACACCTACGTCGAGCGGGCCCTGCGCGCGGGAAGGCGGGCGGGAGACGTGGTCTTCGTCTGCCTCGGGCTCACCCACCGCTGCATGCTGGCGCTGGCCGCGGGCGAACGGCTCGAAGAGGTCGACCGCGCGGCGCGGGCCGCCGCCGACTTCAACCGCGGCATCGGGAACGAGCCGCTGCTCGTCTGTGTCGAGGTCGTCCAGCGCCTCACCCAGGCGCTGCGCGGCCGCCCTCCGGCGCTCCCCCTCGAGAGGCTCGAGGAGGCGGCCTTCGCCGAGCGGGTGAGCCGCCAGCCGCCGTTCGCCAGCTTCTGGTACCGCCTCCGCCGCCTGGAGCTCCACCTCGTCCTGGGCAACCGCGCCGCCGCGCTCGCCGAAGCGCGACAGCTCTCCGGCCTCATCGTCTTCCAACGGGGCCAGTACGGTGAGGCCCATGCCGTCTTCATGGTCGCCCTGACGCTGGCGGCCCATGGGGAGGAGGCACCGGCGGAGGAGCAGGCGCAGTGGCGGGACGAGTTCGAAGGCCATCACGCCTTCCTCAGGAACCTGGCGGCGTTCTGTCCCGCGAACTTCCTCGCCTTCAATGCGTTGGTGACGGCGGAGGTCGCGCGGCGGCAGGGACGGACCGAGGAGGCCGCGGAGCATTACGAGCAGGCGCTCCGGGCCGCGCGAGAGAGCGGCCTCGTCCAATATGCGGCGCTGGCGGGCGAGCTGGCCGCGCGCTTCTACCGCTCCCGCGGCCTGCGCACCGTCGCCGACGCCTACCTTGAAGAGGCCTGGCGCGCGTACCAGGAGTGGGGGGCCGAGGCCAAGCTGCGCCAGCTGGAGCAGCTGTACCCGCGCATGAAGGAGCGGCTGTCGCGTGTGCTCCCGCACCGCCTGGATGCGGAGCCCGCCCAGCTCGACGCGCGCGCGATGGTGCACGCGTCGCAGGTCCTCTCCCAGGAGATCGTCCTGCCGCGGCTCCTGGAGAAGCTCTTGCGGAGCGCGCTCGAGCAGGCGGGGGCGGAGCGGGGATACCTGCTGACGCTCGAAGGGGGACAACCCCTCGTGCGGGTGGCGGCGCAGCTGACGGAGTCCGGCATCCAGGTCTCCGTCCTCGGCGAGCCCGTCGCGCCCGGTGCCGAGCTTCCGGGCTCGCTCCTGACGCACGTGCAGCGGCTGCGGCAGCCGGTCCTGCTCGACGACGCATCCCAGCCGAGCCCCTTCTCCTCGGATCCGTACTTCGCCTCGCTGCGCGTGCACTCGGTGCTGTGCATTCCGCTCGTCCGGCAGACGGACCTCGCCGGTATGCTCTACCTGGAGAACAACCAGCTCGCGGGGGCGTTCACGTCCGAGCGGATCCTCACCCTGGAGGTGCTGGCCGCGCAGGCCGCCATCTCCCTGGAGAACGCCCGCCTCTACCAGGCGGCCCAGGAGACGGTCCGCGTGCGCGACGACTTCCTGGCGATCGCCTCCCACGAGCTCAAGACCCCCATCACCGCCATGAAGCTCCAGGTGCAGTCGATCCGGAAGGTGATGGGCACGCGGGCGCCCGAAGCGCCCGCCGAGGGCCGGCTCGTGACCCTGCTCGGGACCTTCGAGCGTCAGGTCAGCCGCCTCGCCTATCTGGCCGACGAGATGCTCGAGGTGTCCCGGCTCAAGGCGGGAGCGCTGGCGTTGGCGCTGGACGCGTGCGACCTGTCCACCCTGGTGCGGGAGCAGGTGGACGCCCTGGCTGAGCGGCTGAAAGCCTCGGATTGTTCGGTGGAGCTCGACTTCGAGGAGAGCGTGGTGGGGCGATGGGACCGCGCCCGCCTGGGACGGCTCATCACCAGCCTGCTCCTCAACGCCATGAAGTTCGGCGCGGGCCACCCCATCACGGTGCGTGCGCGCGTGACGGGCGACTTCGCGCGGCTCGAGGTGCGGGATCGCGGAAGCGGGGTGGACCGTGCGGATCAGGCGCGCATCTTCGAGCGGTTCGAGCAGGCCGTGCCCGCGTACAACTATGGCGGGCTGGGCCTGGGGCTCTATCTCGCGCGTGAGACGGTCCGCGCCCACGGTGGCACCATCACCGTGGAGAGTGCGCTCGGCGCCGGTGCCACGTTCGTGGTGGAGCTGCCCCTCAGGCGGCAGGGCCCCGCCGCCTGAGGTGAAGCCTCATCCGGGTCGTGAGGAAGGAAGGGAGCGGGCTCCCTCCCTTCCCAGGACCTCAGCGGCTACGGGCTGAACATGCCGGTGAGCACGCTGGCGCGGGCTCGCGGCAGCGCGCGCTTGAACGGGCTCGTCGCGAGGTCCGAGCCGGGCTGGTACCAGCTCTGGATCTCCGCGAAGTACGTCTGGCCCGCCTGCAGCACGCCCGGGGGCAGGTACACGCTCTGGAGGTCCGTGTGCAGCGCCGCCACGCGCGTCACGGTGGTGGCGCCGTTGCTCGTGCCCAGCCGGTAGATGTTCACCACGTAGTTCGTGGCCGTGCCAATCAGCGGCTTCGACCAGCGCAGCGAGGCGTCCGTCCCCACGCCCGTGAGGTTCTGGAACGCGCCGCGCGTGTTCACCAGGGGCGCCTGCACCGGCCCGACGAGGGGCTGCACGGGCGCGGCGGTGAACGCGCTCGCCTCCTGATCCACGCGGATGTCCACGCCCATGGTGTAGGGCGTCGCGCTTCCCAGCGCGTAGCTCTTCGTGAAGCCCGCGGCGACGAGCGCCACCTTCTGCCACGTCGCCGGGAGCGGGTTGTTGTACGTCATGCTCCCCGTGACGAGGTCGGTCCGCAGCGAGTCAGGATTGAGCTTCACGAGCAGTGGCTGCCCGCTGATGGACGCGACCGCCGAGCTCAGCGCGGCCGGCCGGGCGGACATCCAGATCTCGTTGTACGTGCTGACCGCGCCCGGGTTCACCTGGGTGCGAAGGGCTTCGAAGGCCGAGCGTCTCCAGTCCACCGCGAAGGTGCCTGTCGCGACGGGCTGGGTGAAGGTCCCGCTGACGGTGACGGGCTGGCCCTCCACCTGCGTCATGCTCGTGACGAGCACCTTGTGCATCGCGCGGTAGGGCACTCCATTCGCGCTCGTCTGCAACCGCATCTGCGCCAGCGAGAACAGATCCCCGCGGCTGCTGTCGAGCAGCACCGGGTTCTGCATGTCGGCGTAATTGAAGCTCAGCCCGGAGAGCGACGTGGCGCCCGCCAGGGGGAACCCCGTGACACCTCTGTTGACGTAGCCGAACGCGCCCGCGTTCAACGAATACACCTCCAGGTAGTCCTCCGACTGCCAGGGAGACAGGCCGGTGGCGGACACCGTCACGGGCGTGGGCTGTGAGACGAAGGTGCCATCGCGGCCCCACTCCGTGGAGCCCAGGTCGAACGCGCGGCTGGTGCTCACCAGGTAGCGCGAACCCAGCTTCAGGTAGATGCGGCCGGAAGGGACGTTCGGCACGGAGAGGGTGCCGTCCGCGGAGCCCGTGCCCGGATAGGCCGTGAACGCCCCGGTCGTCGAATCCCGCGTGTAGGCCACCACCGACGTGGCGGACTGGTCGTAGGGCTTCGTCTCGTTGCCCGACATGGCGACGAAGACCACCGGGCTGGTGCCGGTGACCTGGGTGATAACACCCTGGGTGACCTGGGAGGTCGTGTCTCCCGAAACGGCGGAGTCCACCGCCCCGGCCTCATCGAGCCCACCGCAGCCGACCCCTGCCATACCCACCAGAAGCCCGAGGGAAATCAGTGACTTTTGCATTGCGAGTGCGGCCCTTTCGGCGACGCCCGGAATGGCGTCGCGTAAGGAGATTCATACCGGGTCGGTCTGACATTTCCGGGAGCGCTTTGATTCCAATTTTCTCTCTGAATGTGAATACAAACGCGCTTGTCGGCGGGTGCGCCCGGCAGCAGCGGACGCCGTGGCTACGTTGAGGGCGGGAGGTCGCGCTCCTGCCCCGCGACACGCCTGCTCATGGACCTCTACAGCGCCGCCAGGCGGATGGCCCGCCCCTTCCGGTTCACCAACCCGGCGTCCTACCGGGAGGTCTCCCTGGCGGGCCGCGGGGTGATTGGCGATGGAAGCTCCTGCGCGCTCGTCCGGCCGGACGGCGTCATCGACTGGCTCTGCTTCCCCCGCTTCGACAGCCCGAGCGTCTTCGCGGGCATCCTCGATGACGAGAAGGGGGGCATCACCGGCATCACCCCCGTCGTGTGGCCCTTCGAGAGCCTGCAGCGCTACGACCCGGACACCAACGTCCTGGAGACGCTGTTCCGCTTCGAGCGCAAGGGGGCCATCCGCATCATCGACTACATGCCGTGGACCAACGACCCGCGCTCCACCGTCCACGAGGTGCACCGGCGCATCGAGTGCCTGGAAGGCCCGGTGGAGCTGAACGTCGTCTTCGACCCGCGCTTCGGCTACGGGGCGTCGCGGACGCGGGTGGAGCGGGAGGAGCACGGCCTGGTCGCCCGCGGGTCGGGAGGGGAGCGGCTGGTCGCCGTGCTCAGCGGGGAGGCGGAGTGGCGGCCCTGCGAGCCATTGCGCGGTCAGCCCTGCCGGGGAGACAGGGGCCTCCAGACGCGCATCCGGATGGGGCCGGGCGAGCGGCGCTGGATGATATTGGCGTGGGACGCCGACCGGCCGGAGCCGCTTGCCGCGTACCGTCCCTTCGACCACCTGCGGGACACGCGCCAGGCCTGGCGCGAGTGGGCGCAACAGCTCCACTACGAAGGGCCGTGGCGGCACCACGTGCTGCGCTCCGCGCTGGCGCTGAAGCTGCTGATGTACGGCCCCACGGGCGCGATGGTGGCCGCGGCCACCACCTCGCTCCCCGAGTGGATTGGAGGGCCTCGCAACTGGGACTACCGCTTCAGCTGGGTCCGCGACTCCGCGATGGCGGTGCGCGCCACCAACCTGCTCGGCTTCCAGGGCGAGTCGCGCGAGTTCTTCTACTTCATGCGCGACACGCTGCAGCGCGGTGACGGGCTCGAGGTGATGTACACGCTGGACGGTGCCCCCGTGCCGCCGGAGCGGGAGCTGGACCACCTGGCCGGCTTCCAGGACTCGCGGCCGGTGCGGCTGGGGAACGGCGCGAGGGACCAGTTCCAGTTCGACACCGCGGGCGCGCTGCTCGACGCGGCGTACCTCTACGAGCGCTCCGGCGGGCGGCTGCCGCTGCGCACCTGGAGGCTGCTCCGGTCGGTCATCCACACCACCGCCCGCCGCTGGAGCGAACCCGACCACGGCATCTGGGAGCCGCGCCGGGAGGTGCGGCACAACGTCCACTCGAAGCTCATGGGGTGGCTGGCCCTGCGCCGGGGGCAGCACCTGGCGCGGCTCTTCGGGGAGACGGCGCTGGAGCACTCCAGCGCCGCCCTGGCGGACGTCGTCCGGGCGGACATCCTGCGCCACGGCGTGGATCCGGCGCGCAAGCACTTCGTCGGAGTCTACGGAGGCAACGAGCCGGACGCCGCGCTGCTGCAGCTGCCCATCGTGGGCTGCTTCCGGGGGACGGATCCGTACATCCTGAGGACGATCGACTGGCTGCGCGCGGAGCTGGGCGCGGGCCCGTTCCTGCGCCGGTACCGGATGGATGACGGCGTAGGGGGGCCGGAGGGAGGCTTCATCCTCTGCGGCTTCTGGCTGGCGGAGGCGCTGGTGCTGGCCAATCGCATCCAGGAGGCCGAGGACGTCTTCGTCGCGCACGCGGAGGCGTCGAACCACCTGGGGCTGCTGGCGGAGGAGATCCACCCGCTGACGCGCGAGCAGCTGGGGAACTTCCCCCAGGCCTTCAGCCACCTCGGCCTCATCAGCGCCGCCGCGCGCATCGACCGCGCGCTCAGGCTCCGGGACGAAGGGCAGTCGGAGCCCCCGCACCTCCTGGAGCCCGAGCCGCCCTCCATCGAGTGACCCTGTTCCTCCTGGACACCGCGACCCCTCGAACCTGGCGCTCGCTCCCCAACTCGCTGATGGGTGCGGCGCGCGTCAGCCCCAGGAGGTATGAGGTATGCCCATGAGCAATGAGCACACGCCCGCCGAGCCCGAGGTCATGGAGCCCACGTTCTGGCGGAAGAACGGCTGGTCGGCCCGGGTCATCAAGAACGAGGAGGATGACGGCTGGGCGGTGGAGATCCGCAAGCAGGGGCTCTCCGAGCCCGCCCTCATCAGCCCGTGGGTGATGGGCCGCGACAAGAAGAACCCCAAGCCCTTCGACTCGACGGCGTTCGCGACCTTCGTGAAGACGGCCTCGGAGGTCCTGGACCGCTCCGCGCGACAGCGCGACCAGGCCATGACCAAGAAGCTCTCCATCGCCTGGGAGGGCCGCTGGTACGAGGTCCGGCTGGAGCTGGTGGCCGATGAATATGAGCCCCACGCGTTTCTCTCGGCCATCGACGACGCGGGCGCGACCGTCGCGAAGCATCGCGTGCCGGTGAACTTCAAGTTCACCCGCGACGTCGCCAACGCGTGGGTGCGCGGCGGCTTCAGCGAGCCCTGAGTGAAGCAGGGCCCCGGCGATCCGCGCTGGACGCGGGATCGCCGAGGCTCGATGCCGCCTTACTGGACGGCGCGCAGGGCCGGCGGCTCTACCGTCAGCTCCGTCAGGAGCCGCTCGCCCTCGGTCTCGTCGATGGGGACGAAGCGGCCGAGGTCGGCCCGGTAGGCGTGAACCTGCGCCGCCCCGATGTCGAACCACCAGCCGTGCAGCCGCAGCGTTCCCGCCGCGAGCCGCTCCCGCACGATGGGATACGTCTTCAAGTGCTCCAGCTGCTCGAGGACGTTCAGCTGCGAGAGGCGGTCCGCGTCGGGCAGCCCCACGCCCACCTGGGTGTTCTGCTGCAACGCCTTGAACGAGGGCGCTCCGTGCGCGAGCCACTGCACGAGGTTCGGCGCGCCGTCCACGGCGCCTCCGGCCAGGATGGCCTTCATCGCGCCGCAGCTCGAGTGGCCGCAGACCACGACGTCCTCGATGGGCAGGAAGCCCAGGGAGAACTCGATGGCCGCCGCCTCCGAGCGGTCCGCCGTGCTCTGTCCGTCGAGCGTGGCGGGCGGCACGAGGTTGCCCACGTTGCGCACGGTGAAGAGGTCACCGGGGTCCGTGGAGACGAGCAGGTTCGGCACCACGCGGCTGTCCGAGCAGCTGATGAAGAGGCAGTCCGGGGACTGCCCCTTCGCGAGCCTCGCGAAGGTCGCCCGGTACGAGGGCAGCGTGTGACGCCGGAAATCGAGCAGACCTCTGATGAGCTTCTTCACTGCGCACCTCCGGAAGCGAGAGACGAAACGTGATGAACGGGGGAGGAAGGGGATGAAGCAGTCGCCGGAACGGGGGCCGCACGCGCGCTGCGCCGGGTCCAGACGTCCTCGAGCGGCTCCATGGTCACGGTGCCGCCCGTCTTGCGATACGTGTCAGCCCAGCTCTCCAGCGCCTCGAAGCCGGAGTGGTCGAGCGTGTTCACAGCCACGTCCACCTCCACCCTGGAGCCGGAGGGAATCTTCGCGAGCGCCGTCGACAGCTTCGGCACCCCGACGAAGGTCAGCGCGCCGCTGATGCACACCTGGTGGACGCCGTTGACGGCGCGGGTCTCCACGCGCACCTGGCCCAGCTGCCACAGCAGCCGGAGGATGGCCGCGCCGAGTCCCAGCCCGATGCCCGCGAGCAGGTTGATGCCCACCACGCCGGCCACGGTGATGAGGTAGACCGGCAGCTCGCCGCGGTGCCGCAGCTCCCGGATGTGCGCGAGGTTCACGAGCTTCAGGCCCACGTGCACGAGCAGACCGGCGAGCACCGTCAGGGGCACGTAGGACGCGAGGCCTCCCAGCAGCGTCACGAAGGCGAGCATCCACACCGCGTGGAGCACCGCCGACCAGCGCGTCTTCGCGCCGGCGTTGATGTTCGCCGCGCTGCGCACGATGACGCCGGTGATGGGCAGACCGCCGACCAGACCGGACACGGTGTTCGCCACGCCCTGAGCGAGCAGCTCGCGATCCAGGTTCGCCCGCGGCCCGTGTGGAGCTTGTCCGTCGCCACCGCGCTCAGGAGCGACTCGGCGCTCGCCACCAGGGCGAGGGACAGCACGGCCACGATGAAGGCGCCCCACATGGACCCTTCCGGAAGGGACGGCAGCTGGATGGCCGACAGCGCATCCGAGGCCAGCTTCACCCGCGCCACGTTCGCGTTCATCAGCGCCGCGACCACGGTCCCACCCACCACCGCCACCAGCGGCCCCGGGACCTTCTTCAGCCGCCCGTTCGGCAGGAACTGCCACGCGATGAGGATTCCCAGCGTGAGGAGCCCCAGCAGCGTGGCCGGCCCATGAAGGTCCAGGATCTGCCCCGGCAGCTCCCGCAGGTTGTTCCAGGCGTTGCTCTGCGGAGAGCCGCCCAGGACGATGTGGACCTGCCCCAGCACGATGAGGATGCCGATGCCCGCGAGCATCCCGTGGATGACGGCGGGCGAGATGGCGAGCGCCGAACGCGCCACCTTCAGCGCGCCGAGCGCCACCTGCACCAGCCCCGCCGCGGCCACCGCCGCGCACGTCACGGCGAAGCCCAGCTGCTGGATGAAGCCAAAGACCATCACCGCGAGGCCCGCCGCGGGGCCGCTCACGAGCAGCGGCACGCCTCCCAGCACGCCCACCACCATGCCACCCACGACGCCCGCGATGAGGCCCGCCATGATGGGCGCTCCCGAGGCGAGCGCGATGCCCATACAGAGCGGCAGCGCCACCAGGAACACCACCAGCGAAGCCGGCAAGTCCGAGGCGAGGATCGCCTTCAACGAGGGCCTCTCCTCCGCAGCTTTTCCACCTGAAGTCATTGCTTGAGCTCTCCTGTCATCTGCCGAACCGCAAAAGGGCTCGAAGTGAGAGGAGGCCTACGCAAGCGTCATGCCGGGCCGTTTCGGGCCCTTCCCGCCTGGGGCGTGGCCCGTCAGCACCGGGGGATGAAAGAAACTTGAAGCCCGCGCCTCAAGCGATGAAAGACTTTTTAAGTCCCTCACTCCGAGGTGGGGCTCTCCTCCAGGCGGCGGAGGAAGGTCGGATAGGACAGGCCCAGGGCGCGGGCCGCCTCCATGCGCCTGCCGCCAAGCTGCTCGAGCACGTGCCGGACATAGAGCCGCTCCACTTCATCGAGCGGCCGGGGTGGGCCCGACACGGAGAAGGCGTTGGGGTCCACCGGGGCCGGCGTGCCGCCGCCCCTGGCGAGCGACTGCAGCTCGAGCGTGGGCCCGCCCTCCAGCACGAGCGCTCG
The DNA here is from genome assembly GCF_046520365.1 of Corallococcus sp. 4LFB. Classification (NCBI taxonomy): domain Bacteria; kingdom Pseudomonadati; phylum Myxococcota; class Myxococcia; order Myxococcales; family Myxococcaceae; genus Corallococcus; species Corallococcus sp. 4LFB. Next base: position 44,539 of record NZ_JBKGHJ010000001.1, on the reverse strand, counting down.
TTCGAGCACGTTGCGCAGCTCCCGCACGTTGCCGGGGAAGGGGTAGCTCAGCAGGCGCTCCTCCGCGGCGGGAGAGAACGGGACGGGGCGCCGGCCGAGCTCCGAGCACAGCTCCAGCACGAGCGTCCGCGCGAGCGGCAGCACGTCCTCGCGACGCTCGCGCAGCGGGGGCACGTCCACCCGGAACACGCTGAGCCGGAAGAGGAGGTCCTCGCGAAAGCGCCCGGCGGCGACCTCCGCTTCCAGGTCCTTGTTGGTGGCGGCCACGATGCGCGCGGTGCTCGTGAGCTCCGTCGTGCCACCGAGCCGCCGGAAGGCCCCCTTGTCGAGGAACGTGAGCAGCTTGGCCTGGAGCGCGAGCGGCAGCTCCCCCACCTCGTCGAGGAAGAGCAGCCCGTCGCTCGCGAGCTCCACGAGCCCGCGCCTGGCCGTCTTCGCGTCCGTGAAGGCGCCGCGCTCATGGCCGAAGAGCTCGCTCTCCATCATCGTGGCCGGGAGCGCGGCGCAGTTGATCTGCACGAAGGCGCCCTGCTTCTGGCGCAGGGCGTGGAGATGGCGGGCGAGCACCGCCTTCCCGGTCCCGGTCTCCCCGAGCAGCAGGACGGGGCTTCGCGGCGTGGTGGCGATCCGCTCCAGCATCTCCAGGGTGCGCTGCATCGCCGGCGAGCGGGGCTCCGCCATCCGATGCTGTCCTTCGAGGACGCTCTCCGCCTGGCGCAGCCGCTCCTGGAGCTGGAGGTCGCTGGCCGCGCGGCGTGCGCGCATCACCAGGTCGTCGATCTCGACCGGCTTGCTCAGGTAGTCGCGCGCCCCGGCCCGGATGGCCTCGACCGCGCTCTCGATGTCGCCGTGCGCGGTCACCATCAGCACGACGGTCGCGGGGAGCTGGGCGCGCAGCTCGGGCAGGAAGACGAGCCCGTCTCCGTCCGGCAGCCTCCGGTCCAACACGACGAGGTCGGGGGCTTCCGCGGCGAGCGCGACGCGGGTCTCGTGCAGCGACCGGGCAACCCGGACGCGAAACCCCTCCTGGCTCAGCATGGAGGCCGCGAGCGAGGAGAAGGTCCTGTCGTCGTCGACGAGCAGCAGGGAGGTGCTCATGAGGCCATTCTCTCGAGCGGAAGGCGGACCGTGAAGCGGCTGCCTCCGGGCACGCGGGTGTAGGAGACGCTTCCTCCATCATGCGCACGGATGGCCGTGCGCACCATCGGAAGCCCGAGCCCGATGCCCTTCGACCGCCCCACCGCGAAGGGCTCCCAGAGCCGCGGCTCGAAGGCCGGGGGCACTCCGCCCGCGTTGTCCTCCACGATGAACACCACCTCCGCGCCGTCGCGAAGCAGGCGGACCTCGACGCGGGGCGTGGGCTGCTGGCCGGTGTCATGGGCCACGGCGCCGGCCTCGACGGCGTTGCGCATGAGGTTGTCGACAGCGGAGACCAGCAGCGTCGGGTCCCCCTTCACGAAGAGCCCCTCCTGCAGCGTGGTCTCGATGGAGACATCCGCCGCTTCCGGCAGCAGCCGCACGGCCTGGAGCGCGTCCTGGACCAGCAGGTGCATCTCGCAGCTGCGCCGCTGCGTGGACTGGGGAGAGGCGAAGCTCAGCAATGAGCGGGCAAGGTGGCCAAGCCGGTCCGCCTGGGAGCGCAGCGCCTGGACGGGCAGGGTCGTCTCCCCTCCCTTCGCGCGGATCATGCTGAGCGCGGCCTGCATGCTGTTGAGCGCGTTCTTCACCTCGTGGGCGATGAGCGAGGACGCCGTGCCCAGCGCGGCCATCGTCTCCTGGCGCCGCAGCTGCTCCTCGGCGGCCACCAGCGAACGGTAGGAGCGGCGCAGGAGCACCGTGAAGAGCAGGAGCACTCCGCCGAGCAGCGCGGTGTGGAAGCCGAGCTGGCCCAGGTAGCGGCTCTTGAGCACCGCGCGGTCCTGCGCCTCGTCCTCGAGCACGGCGAGCAGCATGCCGGTTCCGGGGACGAGCGCCGCCGCGCCGAGCAGCCGCGTGCTTCCGAGCGAGACGGCCCCGGGAGCGTCCACCAGCGGGCGGAGGCGGGTGGCGAGCTCCGGCTGGCGCAGCAGGGGCGGGGGCGTCGCCGGCAAGAGGATGCGGCCGCTCTCGCCGAGCAGGGCGACCATGGACTCGTGCGTCCCGCGAGGGGTCGGGAGCAGCTCGTTCGCCGTCGCGAGCTCGCCCACGAGGAGGCCCACGACGCGCTCGTCGCGCACGATGGGGACCGCGACCGCGACGAGCCCTCCTCCCTCCTCGTCCAGCAGTCCGACCGAAGCGGCCCGCTCCCTCACCATCCGCCGGAACCACGGGCGCGAGGCGAGCGGTGTGCGCCCGAGCGGCATCTCCACCGGGTCGCTCCAGATGCGAGCGCCGTCCGCGGACACCATCGCGACGCCCCCCGAGAAGAGAGACGTGTGCCCAAAGGCATTCTCGAGGAGCGCCACCTCGGACGCCGCGGCGCCATCCTCGGGCCGGAGCGACGGGTGCTCCGCCAGCCGTTGCAGCTCCGAGCGCAGCAGCCCGAGGTGCGCGCCCAGGGCCTGGGCCTGGAAGCCCGCGCGGTCCGCAAGGTGGATGAGGAGCTCGCCCTGCGCCGCCTTCACGTCCTCCTGGTAGGCCAGGAAGGGGCTCACGAAGGCGGCGCCCCAGAGGAGCATCAGGCCGACCACGGCGGACCGGCCCGCTTTTCTCTGCGTGCGAAGCAGCTCGCCCGGTGGGGGCACCAGGGAGGTCAGGGAGGGATGGGCCGGGGGCGACGACATGCGGCCATCATCAACACACTGTCGCGGACGCCTCCAGGGGCGAGTCGACAGCGGAGGTGCGTGTCAGGCCATGCCCCCGCGCTCAGTAGAAGAGCAGCTCCGGCTGGTCTGCCTTGACGGTGATGATGTCTCCCGTGGTGCCCGCCTTGGCGGCGTCACCGGCCGCCGTGGACTTCGTGCCGTCTCCGCCATTGCCCGCGCAAGCGCCACCGCCACCGCCAGTCTGGACCAGCGTCGTGGCCGTGCCAGAGACGGCCGACGCGCCCGCGGCGCCACCGTTCACCTGGACGTTGGCGGGGTTCACGATGACGGGCGCGTTCGCGCTGAGGAACTGGATGATGCCACCACCGCCACCACCGCCGCCGCCATACATCTGGCCCGCCACCGGACTGGCGCCATTCCAGCCAACGGCTCCATTGCCGCCATTGGCGAAGATCCTGCCGTTGGTATCCACGGTGATGGTGCCACGGGAGAGGAGGCTGACGACGCCGCCACCACCGCCTCCGCCGCCCGCCACGGGGGTCGGCGCTCCGCCGGGCCGGTTGATGGTGGGGACACTGTTGTTGATGCCCTGGCGACCGTTGGTGTCGATGTAGCCGCGGATGATGATGTTGCCCTTGGCGGCGAGGATGAGCCGCCCGCCCCCATCGCCGCCGAGGATGTCGGGGTTCGTCGTCGAGCGGAACCCGCTCCCGCCCCCCAGGAGGTCGGCGCGGGAGACCAGGGACGTGCGCCCCAGGTCCAGGCCCTTGCCTCCCAGGTGGTTGAAGGAGGCGGACATGGCGATGCCCCTCTGCGACGGGTTCAGGGTCTGAATATGGAAGTCGGGGCTGACGATGATGGCGCCGGTCTCACCGATGACGATGTCGCCGGTGGCGCGAATCATCGTCCCACTCGACACGATGAGCGTGCCGTCGATGGTCACGTTGTGGAACATCAGGTTGGCGCCAGCGGGCGTGAAGTTCCCGGCCTGGAAGAACTGCGGATTCGCGAAGGAGGAGAGCGTGAAGTCCCCCGCGGAGCCGTCGCCGTAGGCGAACGCGAGCGCTCCGGACTCACCCTGGAGCCCCTGCGAGCCCGTGTCGCCCTTGGGCCCCTGCGGGCCCGTCTGGCCGGTGTCGCCGGTGTCGCCCTTGGGCCCCTGGGGCCCCGTCTCCCCCACCGCGCCCACCGCGCCCGTGTCGCCCTTGGGGCCCTGGGCGCCGTTGCAGAGGTACTTCGTGGCGGACGCGTTCACCTCGCCTTCATCCAGCAGGTCGCCGTCGCCGTTGCGGTCGACGCCGGTCTCCAGCTTGACGCCGCCGAACCCGCAGTTGGCGCCCGCGGGCTCGGGCGTGGTGAGCAGCAAGGCGCTCAGCCCCTGTGGCCCCTGCGGACCTCCCGCGGGGCCCTCGGGCCCTTGCGGACCTTGAGGGCCCTGGGCACCCGGTGGGCCCTGAGGCCCAGCAGGGCCCTGGGTGCCATCCGAGCCCGCCGAGCCCTTGCAGGCGGCGACGCCGAGCAGCCCCGCCGAGAACACGACTCGCAGCACATGTGAACGAAGAACCCCTGTCGCAACAAGGACGCGCATGACTCCCCCAGGTGAAACAAGACGCGTGCGGTCCGGGAGCGGTCCCTTGACGGCACGAGGCAACCGGGTGCGTGGCCGCGCACACCGGGAGACAGCGAGCGCGCATTCTGCATCCAGGGGCCTGCTGTCCGCCAGTGGACTCGGGGGGCGTGAGGGCGGGACTCCGAGAGGCCCGGTCAGAGGTGCTCGCGGATGGCCTGGTACCAGCGCGCCGCCATCTTCTCCTCACCGATGAGATTCGGATGGACCCCGTCATACGTGTCCGTCGAGGGGTTGAAGTCGGTCCACTGGTCCACCACGTAGACAGGCGAATCCGCCGTGCTCTTGGCCGCGGCCAGCCCGGGCATGCGCTGGTTGAGGGACTGGATTTTCAGCGCCAGCGCGGCGCCCGCGGTGGGGATGAGCTGGGCCAGGAACACCTTCACCCGTGGGTTCACCACGCGCAGCCGGTCGATGATCTGCTCCAGCTCCGACACGGTGCTGTCCTCTGTCTGGTCATGGTACGTGTCGTTGGTGCCCAGGTGGATGAGCACCAGGTCGGGACGCGAACTCTCAGCCCAGTTGGAGATGTTCGCGAGCACCTGATCCGTCCGCCAGCTCCAGTGGCCCTCATGGTCGCGGTCGAACCGGGGCGCGAAGCAGGTGTTCTCCCCCAGGTAGCCCGTCGACAGGGTGCCCACGAAGTCCGCCCTGTAGCCATTCCGGGTCAGCTTCCGCCAGAGCTGGCACCGGTAGCTGGCGTGCCCCGCCGCCCCCTGGGTGATGGAGTCGCCCAGCGGCATCACCTTCTTCGGTGCCAGCACGGTGACGCCCGCCGCCTCCGTGCGCAACGCCTCCGGCGACGCCCCTTCCAGGGGACCGCCGCAGCCGAGCAATCCCAGCAGCGCCATGCCCAACGCGCCGCACCGCTGATTCATCCTCCGATGCATCAGGAGCCCCCTCCAGGAAATGCTGTTCATGAATGCCTTCACCTCCAGGAACGCAATCAAGCCTTTTTCCATGGAAGACAGGCATCCCAAGACACAGCCAGGGATGTGGAATTGAAGCCACTTCCCATGCGCTGGCTGCCCGCGGCGTCGGTCCCGGGCATTGCTCTCGCATCGCGGTGCACGCCCTGGCGTCAGGACGTGAGGAGGTCCGGGGCCCTGGGGAGGTGCGCAGACGTTGCGCGCCCGCCCCGGGGCCTCCCTCGGGTGCAGGCTGGCACGGGGTTTGGATTGGAGCAGGGGTCTGATGGACCAACCCTTCGACCTCCCCACGCCGTCCGAGGAGCTGCTGGCCCGCTACAACGTCGCCGGCCCGCGCTACACCAGCTATCCCACCGCCCCCGAGTGGCGCGGCGACTTTGGCCCCGACGCCCTCGCGGAGCGCCTGGCCCTGGCCGGCGCGCGGGAGGCCTCGGAGCCGCTGTCCCTCTATGTCCACCTGCCGTTCTGCCGCAGCCTCTGCTGGTACTGCGGCTGCAACGTCGTCATCAGCCAGGACCCGGGCGCGGCGGACCGGTACCTCGACCACCTCGTCATGGAGATGGACCTGGTCGCCCGGCGGCTGGGCGGGCGGCGGGGCCTGTCGCAGCTCCACTGGGGCGGCGGCACGCCCACGTTCCTCACCGAGGCGCAGCTGGAGCGGCTGTGGACGGAGCTCACCCGCCGCTTCACGCCGCTGCCGGACGCGGAGGTGGCCATCGAGGTCCACCCCGCGCTGACCACGCCGGGCCAGCTGTCGCTGCTGCGCCAGCTGGGCTTCAACCGCGTGTCCATGGGGCTCCAGGACTTCGACCCCCTGGTGCAGCAGACGACGAACCGCCTCCAGACGCCCGAGCAGACGCGCGCGCTGCTGGAGCATGCGCGCGCGCTGGGCTTCACGGGCGTGAACTTCGACCTCATCTACGGCCTGCCCCACCAGGACGCGGAGCGCTGGGCCCGCACGCTGGAGGCGGTGCTGGAGATGCGGCCGGACCGGCTCGCCGTCTACTCCTTCGCCTTCATGCCGGACGTGCTGAAGCACCAGAAGCGCATGCCCGCGCAGGCCCTCCCCGCCGCACGCACCAAGCTGGAGCTGTTCCGCGCCGCGTGCGAGGCCTTCCTGACGGCGGGCTACCGGCCCATCGGCATGGACCACTTCGCGGTGCCCGAGGACGAGCTGGCGCGCGCACAGGCCGGGCGCCGCCTGGGCCGCAACTTCCAGGGCTACACGGTGAAGGCCGCGTCGGACGTGGTGGCGCTGGGCAGCACCGGCATCAGCGACGTGGGCGGAGCGTATGCCCAGAACGTGCGGCCGCTGCCGTCCTATTACGCGCGGGTGGCCGAGGGGCGCCTCGCCACCGAGCGCGGCATCGTCCTCACCGACGACGACCGGCGCCGCCGCGCCGTCATCACCCAGCTGATGTGCAACTTCTGGACGGACCTGGGCGACGAGGGCGCGACGTACTTCGCCCCGGAGCTGGAGCGGCTGCGCGCCTTCGAGGCCGACGGCCTCCTGGTCCGCGACGGCACGCAGCTGGAGCTGACGGCGCTCGGCCGCCTCTTCGTGCGCAACGTGGCGATGGTGTTCGACGCCCACCTCGCCAGGGCCGAGAAGCCCCGCTTCTCCCGGACGGTGTGAGGGCGGTCCCGGGCGCAGAATCTGCGCGGGTCCATGGGGCGCGGTGCAGCTGTTGCGCAGGCTCCAGGGCGCCCCCGAGGCATCGTGAACGGCGGGGCAATTGCAATGACGCCCCTCCGTCATGACCAGCCTTGAACTCGCGCGATGGCAGTTCGGAATCACCACGGTCTATCACTTCATCTTCGTCCCGCTCACCATCGGGCTCGCGCCGCTCGTCGCGCTGCTGCAGACACTCTGGGTGGTGACGCGCAAGCCGGCCTGGCTCCGGCTGACGCGGCTCTTCGGCAAGCTCTTCCTGATCAACTTCGCGCTCGGCGTGGTGACGGGCATCGTCCAGGAGTTCCAGTTCGGAATGAACTGGAGCGAGTACGCCCGCTTCGTGGGGGACGTGTTCGGCGCTCCGCTCGCGATGGAAGCGCTGGCGGCCTTCTTCATTGAATCCACCTTCCTGGGCCTCTGGATCTTCGGCTGGAAGCAGCTGCCGCGCGGGCTGCACCTCGCCTCCATCTGGCTGGTGGCGTTCGCCGTGAACCTCTCGGCCTACTTCATCCTCGCGGCCAACTCCTTCATGCAGCACCCCGTCGGGGCGCACTTCAACCCCGCCACCGGGCGCGCGGAGATGACGGACATCCTCGCGGTGTTGACCAACAACACGGCGCTCGTGGCCTTCCCCCACACGGTGACCTCCGCCTTCCTGGTCGCGGGCACCTTCGTGGCGGGCATCTGCGGCTGGCTGATGGTGCGCTCGAGCCAGGCGGGTGAAGCGACGGAGGCCCAGACCTTTCGCGGCGGGCTGCGGCTCGGGCTCGTCACCGTCATCGTCTCCGGCATCGGCGTGGCGGTGAGCGGGGACGCCCAGGCGAAGCTGATGTTCCAGCAGCAGCCCATGAAGATGGCCGCGGCCGAGGCGCTGTGCGACGGCCGCGCCGGAGCGCCCTTCTCGCTGCTCGCGGTGGGCGACCTGACCAACGACTGCCAGGGCGTGCGCCACCTGCTGGAGCTCCCCGGCCTCACCTCCTACCTCGCCAGCGGTGACTTCCAGGCACCGCTCGAGGGCGTCAACGACGTCCAGAAGCGCTACGAGGAGCGCTACGGCGCGGGGCCGGACTACGCGCCGAACCTCGCCGTCACCTACTGGTCCTTCCGCCTGATGATTGGCCTGGGCTTGGGGAGCGCGGCGCTGGCGCTGGTCGGGTTCTGGCTCACGCGGGGAGGCGCGGCGAGCAACTCGGAGCGGCTGGCCCGGCTCAGCCTCGCGGCGCTGCCCACGCCGTTCCTCGCGTGTTCCTTTGGTTGGATCTTCACTGAGATGGGACGGCAGCCCTGGCTGGTGGCGCCCAACCCCACCGGGGTGGACGCGCTCCGCCTGTTGACGGCCAGCGGCGTGTCCACCGCCGTGTCGCCCGCCATGGTCTGGACGACGCTGATTGGCTTCACCTGCGTCTACGGGGCGCTGGCGGCGGTCTGGTTCTACCTGATGCGGCACTTCGTCCGTGCGAGCCTGAAACATCCGGCGCCCGTCGCGAGCGAGGACAGCCACCCTGAAACCGCGCCGCTCTCGTTTGGCTACTGAGCTCCGGCCCCTCTTCCCTGACATCGATAGAAAATCATGGAACTGAATACACTCTGGTTCTGTCTCATCGCGGTCCTGTGGACGGGCTACCTCGTGCTGGAGGGTTTCGACTTCGGCGTGGGGATGTGGCTCTCCATCCTGGGCAAGACCCCGGCGGAGCGCCGCGCGGTGCTGCGCACGATTGGCCCGGTCTGGGATGGAAATGAGGTGTGGCTGCTCACCGCCGGGGGCGCGACGTTCGCGGCCTTCCCGGAGTGGTACGCGACGCTCTTCTCCGGCTTCTACCTGCCGCTCTTCCTCATCCTCGTCGCGTTGATCGTGCGCGGCATCGGGCTCGAGTTCCGGTCCAAGCTGGACAGCCCCCTGTGGCAGCGCCGCTGGGAGCAGGCCATCCAGGTGGGGTCGTGGGTGCCCGCGCTGCTCTGGGGCGTCGCCTTCGCGAACATCGTGCGCGGGGTTCCCCTGGACGCGAAGCATCAGTTCACCGGGACCTTCCTCGGCCTCCTCTCCCCCTTCGCGCTGCTCGGCGGCCTGGCCACCACCCTGCTCTTCCTCAGCCACGGCGCGGTCTTCGTCGCGCTGAAGACCCAGGGCCCGCTGCGGACGCGGGCGCTCGGCTGGGCGAAGCGGATGGCGCTGCCCACGCTGGCGGTCAGCGGGGCCTTCGGGCTGTGGACGCAGGTGCAATACTCGGTGGCGTGGACGTGGCCGGTGCTGGGCTTCGTGGCCCTGGCGCTGGGGGCGGCGGCGCTGAGCGTCTGGCGGGAGCGGGAGGGCTGGTCCTTCACCTTCAGCTGTCTGGCCATCGCGGGCGTGGTGGTGCTGCTCTTCGGCTCGCTCTTTCCGGACGTGATGCCGGCGATGGAGCCGGCGCACTCGCTCACCGTCCAGAACGCGTCGAGCACCCCCTACACGCTGCGGATCATGACCTACGTCGCCGTTGCGCTGGTGCCGTTCGTGCTGGCCTACCAGGGCTGGACCTACTGGGTCTTCCGCCAGCGCGTCACCGTCGACGAGCTCACCCCGGCGCTGGGAGAGGGCTGAGCGTCCCATGAAGCCGCTCGACCCGAAGCTCCTGCGGCACGCGAGCGCCGCGCGGCGCTACGTGCTGCTCACCGCGGGCCTGGGGCTCGGGATGGTCGCGCTCACGGTCCTGCAGGCGCGGGGGCTGGCGGGGCTGCTGGGGCATGCGCGCGAGGCGGCCGCAGGCCCTGAAGCCCTCCTCTGGCTGGGCGGCGTGTGGCTCCTGCGCGCGGCGCTGGCGGGGCTCCAGGAGTGGACGGGGAAGCGGAGCGCGCACCGGGTCATCGCGCAGCTGCGAGCAGGCCTGCTCGCGCGGCTGGCGTCCCGGCCGGAGCGGGAGGGCGCTTCGGCCAGCGGGGTGGCGCAGGTGGAGCTGGCGACGCGTGGGCTGGACGCGCTGCAGCCGTATCTCGAAGGCTACGTGCCGCAGCTGCTGCTCACGGCGCTGGCGACGCCGGCCCTGCTCGTCTGCGTGTGGCGCGCGGATCCGGTCTCCGCGGTCCTGATGGCGGGCTCGCTGCCGCTCATCCCGCTCTTCATGGTCCTGGTGGGCCGCTTCACGCGCGAGGCCACGGTGCGGCAGCTCGCGAGCATGCAGCAGCTGAGCGCGCGGGTGCTGGACCTCATCACCGGGCTCGCCACGCTGCGGGCGCTCGGCCGGCACCGGGGCGTCGCGGCCCAGGTCCTCCGGCTGAGCGAGGCGCACGCGCGGACCACGCTCCAGGCGCTGCGGCGCGCCTTCCTCTCCAGCTTCGTGCTGGAGCTCATCGCCACGCTCTCGATTGCCACTGTGGCGGTGGGGATTGGCCTGCGGCTGCTCGAAGGGGCGATGCCGCTGGAGACGGGCCTCTTCGTGCTGTTGCTCGCGCCCGAGGTCTACGCGCCGCTGCGTCAGGTGGGCGCGCTCTTCCACGCGTCCGCGGAGGGCGCCGAGGCGGCGGCGCAGGCCATCGCGCGGCTCGAAGCCCCCCAGCCCGCGCGCGGCACGCTCGCGGCGCCCCCGCTCACCTCGGGGACGCTGGAGCTGCGGGACGTCTCGGTCGCCACGCGCGACGCCGATTGCCGCGCACCGGAGGGGCTCTCGTTCGCGCTGCCGTTGGGACAGGGCCGCATCCTCGGGTTGCGAGGGGAGAGCGGCGCGGGCAAGAGCACGGCCCTGGCGGTGGTGCTCGGGCTCCTGCCGCCCACATGCGGGGGCGTCTTCCTGCGGCCCGAAGGCGCGGCGGCGCTCCCGCTCGGGTCGCTCGACCTGACGACGTACTGGGCCCAGCTCGCGTGGCTGCCCCAGCGGCTGCACCTGGAGCCCGGCACGGTGCGCGAGAGCGTCTGTCGAGGGCGCGTGATCGCGGACTCCGCCCTGTCTGCCGCCGCGGAGGCCACCGGCTTCGATGCCGTCGTCGCGCGGCTGCCCGACGGCTGGGACACGCAGCTGGGCCGGGACGGACAGGGCCTCTCGCTCGGGCAGCGGCAGCGGCTCGCGCTCACCCGGGTCCTCGCGGGCGACGAGCGGCTGCTGCTCCTGGACGAGCCCACGGCGCACCTGGATGAAGTCTCCGAGCAGCGCGTCCTCGAAGCGCTGAAGCGGCGCGCCCGGCAGGGAACGACCCTGCTGCTGGTCAGCCACCGCGCGCGGACGCTGGCCATCGCGGACGAGGTCCTCACGCTCCACTCGCAAGCCCCTTCCCCGGACACCCTCGCGGAGGCCGCATGAGCCGTCATCCCTTGCGTCAGGTGCTGCCGGAGCTCGGGCTCCGTCCCCGCACGGTGGGCTTCGCGGTCGCGCTCGGGACGGCCGCGCTCTTCGCGTCGACGGCGCTGGGCGCGCTGTCCGCGTGGCTCATCGCGCGCGCGGCGGAGATGCCGCCCGTGCTCGACCTCACGCTCGCCATCGTCGGCGTGAGGGCCCTGGGGCTCTCCCGCGCGGGCCTGCGCTACGCCCACCGGCTCGTCGCGCACGATGTGGCCTTTCATGGCGTGGCGCGGCTGAGGGCCCGGCTCGTGGACGCGCTCGCGCGGGGGCCGCTCACCCGGGTCCTGGGCCTCAAGCGCGGGGACCTCGTCGCGAGGCTCGGCGGCGACGTGGATGCGGTGGGCGAGGCAGTCATCCGCGCGCTCGTGCCCATGGCCATCGCGGTGGGAGTCGGCGTCGGCAGCGTCGCCCTGCTCGCCTTCTTCCTTCCGGCGGCGGCGGGGGCCCTGGCCGTGAGCCTGGCCATCGCGGGGGGCGTGGCGCCCTGGATGGGGGCGCGCGCGCTGGCCCTCCTGGAGAAGGCGTCGTCGGACACCCGGTCGCATCAGCTGGCCACCTCGCTGGAGCTGCTCGAAGGCGCGGCGGAGTGGAAGGTCTCGGGACGGGCGCCGGTGTTGCTGGGAGCGCTGCGCGAGGACGACCTGCGTCTGGAGCGCCTCTCCGCGCGGGCCGCGCGCTGGACCGCCGCGGCGACCTTCCTGATGCACGGCGCGTGGAGCGCGAGCGTGGGGGCGGCGCTCGTCCTCGGCTTCGCGGCGCTTGGACGCGGAGCGCTCTCGCAGGTGGAGCTCTGTGTCGTCGTGCTCGTGCCGCTCGGTGCGTTCGAGGCCCTCCAGTCCATGCCCGCGGCGCTGACCCAGCTGCTGCGCTCGACCGAGGCGGCCCGGCGGCTGCTTCCGTTCCTCGAGGTGCCCGAGGCGGAGCCCCTGTCCACCGCGTCCCCCTCCCCCGCTCCGGCGGCCCACCTGCGCGCGGAGGGGCTGGCGTGCGGCTGGCCGGACCGAAGCGCGGCGGTCTCGGGCATCGACCTCACGGTGCGGCGAGGCAGGTCGCTCGCCCTCACCGGGCCCAGCGGGAGCGGGAAGACGACGCTGCTGCTCAGCCTGGCGGGGCACCTCCCTCCGAAGGCCGGGGCGGTGAAGCTCGGCGAGGTCTCGCTCGCGGACGTGGGGGAGCAACGCCGGGTCGAGCTGCTGCACTACTCGGCCGAGGATGCGCACCTCTTCGACACCACCCTGCGGGAGAACCTCCGGGTCGTGCGCGCGACGCTCACCGACGACGAGGCCGTCGCGGCGCTGCACAAGACGGGCCTGGGCGAATGGTACGCGCGGCAGCCGCAGGGGCTCGACACGCCCCTCGGCCGCGGGGGCGAGGCCCTCTCGGGAGGCGAGAGGCGGCGCGTCCTCCTCGCGCGCGCCTGGCTTTCAGCGGCCCCCTGGCTCCTGCTGGATGAGCCCACCGAGCACCTGGATCCGCGCACCGCCGCGCGCGTGATGCGAGACCTCGATGGGATGAAGGCGCACGGGCGTGGCCTGGTGGTCGTCACGCATGACGCGGACGTGGCGCGCGCGCTGGACAGCGTCCACACACTCGCGCCGGCCTGAGGCCCGCGCGTCCCCCTCCAGCGGCACTTCTCCCTGCCCACAGCGAGAGCGAGGAGGGTGTTCGCCGTGACGGCGCTCTACCGCTTCCTCACGTAGGCCGTGTGGCCATTGCCAATGGTGGGATAGCGCATGCCCCATCCCGGCTCGAAGCCCAGCTCACCGAGGAACGTGTCGATGTCCTCCACCGTGGGAGCGCCGACGTAGCGCTCCTTGATGTTGACCTCCAGGTGGATGAACTCGATGTGCTTGAGGGTCTGCCGTGCTCCCTGGAGCGCCTTCAGCTCCGCGCCCTGGATGTTCAGGTAGAGGGTGTTGTAGCGGGTGTCACCTCCACCTTCCGCGAACTCCCGGAGCAGGCTATCGAGCGTCCGCACGGGAACCGTCACGCGCTCGTTCACGGACATGGCCTCCCGCAGGCGCTGCTGCTCGAACTCCGTCACGTTGGGCGCTTGCAGCGAGCTCAACATGCTGTGCGCCATGACAAAGAAGTCCGCCTCCCCGTCATGATCGCTGATGGCGCACTGGGCCACGTGGATCTGCGTTGGCTCTTCGCAGTCCAGCATCTGGTCGCGCACCATCGCCATCGCGCTGGTGGCCTTGGCCACGGTCGTGAGCCGCTTGAAGACGTCTTCCTGCGGCTCGACCATCAGCACGTTCCGGTAGCCCAGCAGCAGCCACACCCACAGCAGGTATCCGGAATGCGCGCCCAGGTAGAGGACGCCCCTGGGCTCGATGTGGAACTTCCTCAAGAGCGTGCCGAGGACCATCACCTCGCGCAGGGACTGATCGTACCAGCCGGTCTCCCCATCGGGACTCCAGATTCGCGCGACGGACTTCTTCCAGAGCGTGTCCAGCTGGGGGGAATGCTCGTGGTAGATGCTCGGCTTGTTCATGCGCTCTCAGGCCGGACTTCGGCTTTCGCGGCCGGTGGGGTCGCGAACGTCAGGATGCCCATTGAAATCAAATGCTTCACAAGGCGGACGCGCTCCGGATCCGTGTACCAGCCCGGGATGTCCTTGACCGCGAACTGCTGGGTGGTGCTGATGAAGTCCAGGGCGAGGAGGAGCTTCTCCGGACCATGGTAGTAATAGCCCGGGAAGATGAGCTCGGTCTGGCCCTCGAAGAGGTGCGCCTGCACCTCGATTCCCGGCCTTCGCTTGACGACCGTCGTCGCGTCGACGCTCTCCACGTGACGCAGCAGCTCGAAGTGCCCATCCGGAAGGAAGGGCAACCGTTTCCGGTGCTCACGCTTGAGCGCTTGGAGCGCCCCCTCCCAGTCCGGCTTCTCGAAGGTCTTCGCGGCCAGCTCGCGGAACCGAGGCTCCGACTTCGCCTTGCCGGACGGGCGCAGCGGGCCACCAAAGCCCATCGCCCGCCGCAACTCGATGTCCTTGACACTGGCCCCCGCGACGGCGCGGCCCAGCAAGTCCGCGTACGTCACCCGCTGCACGGTGAACACGAGGTGCAGGGAGTGCGAATCCTGGGTTTCGACCATCGGGAGGGCGTCGCTCGACGAAGCGCCTCCCGGCAGGTTGGAGAAAGGCAGGTACAGGGTGTCACCGGCCTTCAGGGACAGCGACTCGCCGCCCCCTTCCGGGCCCGCGGACGTTCGCGGCGCCTCCGGCGACAGGGGCTTGAACCTGCCGGGCGGCAGGCGCCAGGTGGACGCCCCCTCCAACTGGAGCACGAAGAAGCTGCGACTGTCGTTGAAGGTGCCGGCGTTGCATGAGCGAGGAGGCGCCGCGATCAAATCCGCGGTGATGACAAAACCGGACTGCCGCGCGATGGCGCTGACCAGCCGGGTGATGGGCTTCCAGCGGACGTGCATCTCCCGGAGGGCCAGACTCTTTCCGTCCGAGAACTCCTTGTAGAACTCGGAGAGCGTCGTCTTGCGAGGCCGGCGGGGCCAGGCCGCGGCGAACTGGGTGCCCTGGATGAGGTGGATGTTGTTGTTGGTGAAGGACGAATTGATGAGCCCGTCAAGCTCCGCGGAGGAGAACAGCGAACTGAAGTAGTCGGGCGCGTCCCGCCTGACCACCAGGGAGCTGCGCTCCCAGAAGGCACTGGAGAACTGCTCCAGGGGCGTAGGCGAGAGGACGGCTTGGAGGTTTTCGCAATGGCTCATGGCTGTCTTCCGAAGGAACCCGTGCCGTCAGCGTTCGCCCTTCGGCTCCGCGATCTTCAAGAAACCGACCTGGATGAGGTCGCGGACCAGGGCGAACTGCTCGGGCGCGCCGGGGCCGGGAATGTCTCCGGCGAGGAACCGCTCCTCCGTGGCCACGAAGCGCAGCGCGGCCTCGCGCTCGCGGGCCGCAAGGTAATGGCCTCCCGGGAAGTGGAGCTTCACCTTGCCGCCCTGGCTGAGCACGACGCCATCCATGCTCCTGCGTCTTTCCAGCGGGGTCCCCGCATGCACATGCATGCCGCTCCCCAGGCAGGAGAAGTGCCCGTCCGCCAGCGGGGCGATCCGGTCCAGGAACTTCGCCGCCAGCCGGTTGCGCGAATCCTCGAAGTGGGCCGAGCCCGCCACCTGCTCCGCCAGTTCCTGGGCCCGCTCGAACAGCCGTGAGGCGTGGGCAGTGTCCACGCAATAGCCGAACGGCAGGCTCTCCTGGAAGCGCGGATCCCTCTCCGCGAGGTCCATCACGGACTCCGTGATGAGCTTCTCCCAGGTGTCCGGGAACAGGCCGAACGTCACATGCAGCGAGGAGCAGGTCCGGGTCCGGGGCTCGTGGATGACGCCCTTGGGGAAGTAGAGCAGGTCGCCGGCCTTGAGGTTGATGACGTGGGAGGGCCCGTCCGCGGGCTTGCTCTGGCGCTCGTATTCGCCCCGCTCCTTGCTGTAGCGGGGGAGCTCGGGGCCAGAGTCATACAGGCGCCACTCCTTCTCCCCTTCGAGCTGGAGGGCGAAGATGTCGTGATCATCCCAGTGGGTCTTGAACCCCTGCGAGTTCTCCGGGGTCGCGTAGGAGAACGTGCTGATGTAGCAGCCAAAGGCGCGCGCCAGCGCGTTCGCGATCTCCCCCACGGGCGGCCAGCACTGGTGGATGTTCCGGATGACGATGGTGTGGCCGTCGCGGTAGCGCTCGTAGAACTGATAGAGGGTCGTCTTGTTGTCACCCTCCACGTTGGGATGGGTGACGCTCCCGGATTTGGCCATCCGGACCTCGTCATTCGTCATCGAATGACCCAGGAACGAATCCAGCTCCCCGAGGCTGAACAGGTGCGAGTAGTAGTCCGGCCGGTTCCTGGGGATGTGGAGGACCTTCTTCTCCCAGTACTCGGACAGGAACACCTCGACCGACATCGGATGGAGGATGAACTCGAGCGCGGACAGGTCTGGCATTCTCACATCGGATCCCGGGGGGGTGTGGCCTTGACGATGCACGGCGGGCACGACCTCCGTCCGGATGGACGGAGACCCGCCCCTGGATGAACCTGTCCACAGGCATCGGACAGGTGTCTCAGCTCAGGTTGAGCGACCCACCCACGGCGCCTCCCGAAGGAGGCCCGCCGCGGTCAGCCGTCTCAGCCCTCGATGACTTCGGTGCCGTCCGGCAGCTCGACGTTCTCGATGGCCTGCAGGCCGCCGACGACGCCGGACAGGTCGCTCTCGGTGAGCTCCACCTCGAGCTGCGAGGCGACGGCCGCCTCGAGGGACAGGCCCTTGGCGCTCGCGAACGCCTCCGCGCGGGCGCGGGTCTCGCCAGACATGTTCTGGATGATGCTCTTGACGTTGCTCATGGGGGTACTCCCTCTCGTTGTGGGGGTGAATTGCCGACCCGTTGCCTTGAGGTGCACCTCGGGCGAAAGGACGACAGGTGCTGCGTGCTACACCTGGGCTACAGCTCGAATTTGAGCAACTGCGTGAGATGGCGCGTGGCGGACGGCCCCAGCTCACACATCCGGGAGATCCCCACCTGTTCAATCAGCCGGTTCTTCAAGGGCAGATCCTCAGGGCGGGGGTAGTACTTCGCGGACAGCCTTCCAAAGGGACGCTTGCGATCCAGTCCCAACAACTGCCTGCGCACCGGGTCCTGGACGCGCGCATCCAATGCACCGACGGACATCTCATCCACGGGGAACAGCCAGCGGAACGCCCACTGGACGAAGATGGCCTTCCGGGTGAACGCGGACAGGTTCGGGCTCCCCTGGCTGTGCAGGGTGCGCTGCTGGAACAGGACCGCGGAGCCCGCCTTCACGGTCAGGGGCCGGGCCTCCGCCGGCGGAGCGGTGAAGGGCCTGAACTCCTCCCGCCAGTTGCGCTCCTCCATGAGCGACAGCGGGTAGATGAAGGTCTGCCCCCGACCGGGCTCAACCAGGTCGGTGAGGTAGAACCCCACTTTGATGGCGGTCATCGGCGGCTGAAATTGAAGATCCTGACTGAACATCCCGCCGTCTACATGCCAGTCATAGCGATACTTCTCGGCGGAGGCGTCCGGCGGACGCACATTGTAATGGGTGTGATTGACCCAGATGTTCCAGCCCAGCAGGCCACTGATTCTTCCCAGCACCGCCGGATTGTCGACCAACTCCAGGAACGCGTCGTCCTGTCCCAGGATGTCGAGCCGGTTGTAGAACGCCTCCGGAGGGCTCTCCTCCCGCTGGCGGCACCTTTCAATGGCTTCCGTCAGGCCGCTGACCTGCGCGGGTGAGAGGGCATCGGGAACGACGAGATAGCCTTCGCGCTCAAAAAAGGCTCGCTCGTCACGGGTAGGCCAATGGTCGGACAGACTCATGCGGGGAGAAGCCTCACGTGCCGAGCGCTGGAGTGAATGCAATGGTCTATCAGAGCATGAGAAATGTCAACAACCCGCAGAACCCGGAATGACGATAGATTATTTGAGTTCAACTCACCTCAACCCCACTCAACACACACCTGGCACGGGAATCAGGCGCCGCGAGCCATGGCGGGCGTGGCTTCCATCTGGGAATGGACGAGCCGGGAATAAATGCCACCGAGCGCGAGCAGTGTCTCATGTGACCCTGTTTCGACGACGCGGCCCGCGTCCATGACGACGATGAGATCCGCGCTGCGGATGGTGCTGAGCCGGTGGGCAATGACAATTCGTGTACACTTCAGCGACGTCAGCGCCTGCTGGACCTGGCTTTCGGTGGTGGCATCCAGCGCGCTCGTTGCCTCGTCCAGCAGGAGCACCGCGGGCTTGTGCATCAGCGCCCGGGCCAGTGCCAGCCGCTGCCGCTGACCGCCTGACAGGGAAGAGCCCCGGTCCACCATCAGCGTGTCGTACTGCATGGGCATCGCCATGATGTCGTCGTGGATGTGCGCGAGCTTCGTGGCTTCAATCACGGCCTTCATGGGCAGCTCGCGCGACCCCAGCGAGATGTTCTCCCGCAGGGAGGCCGGGAAGAAGGCCGGATCCTGGAGGACGACGCCCATCTGGCCGCGCAGCAGGCGCAGGTCCATGCGAGTCAGGTCCACGCCGTCGTAGATGACCCGTCCAGAGGTCGGCAGGTACAGCCCCAGCAACAGGTTGGCCACGGTGCTCTTGCCCGCGCCCGAGCGTCCGACGATGGCGACCATCTGCCCGGGTTCGATGCGCAGGGAGACGTCCTCCACGACCAGGGGCGCCGCCGGGCTGTGGCGGAAGGACACCCTGTCCAGTTCGATGCCGCCCAGCAGCTGCGGCGCACGGCCCGCTCCCTGCGCGGGCTGCTCCGGCGGCGTGTCCAGCACGTCATTGATGCGGTCCAGGTAGGTGCCCAGCAGCTGGAACTGGCCCGCGGAACCAATCAGCTGGGACAGGGGGACGAGCAGCGCGGCGGTCAGCGCGTTGAGGCTGAGCATCTCCCCCAGCGTCAGGTGCTTCTCCAGCACCAGGAAGGCGCCCAGGCTCAACAGCGCCAGCGGCGACGCCAGCCGCAGGGCCGCCATCACGGAGTCCACCCACAGGGTCAGCCGTCCACGGGACAGGGATGCGTTCAGCACGTCCACCAGGAGGTGCGAGTAGCTCTCCACCGACCGCCGCTCCGCGCCGAAGGCCTTGAGGGTCTGGATGCCCGTCAACATGGAGATTTGATAGCTCTGACTCTTGGCATCCAGCTCCAGCCCTTCCGACAGGAGGCTGCGGCGCTTGTTGCGGGTCAGCACGAAGAGCAGCACCTGGCTCAATCCCAGGATGAACACGGCCAGTCCCATCCAGGGGCTCGCGATGAACAGCATGGCGAAGTAGAGCAGCACCATCGTCCCGTCGAGCAGGGTGGAGATGGTCGTGGACGAGAGGATCTCCCGGATGTTCGCCTGGGAGTTCATGCGCATCATCAGGTCGCCCGCGGAGCGGACCTGGAAGAAGGAGTAGGCCAGGTCCACCAGGTGATCCAGGAACCCGAGCCCCATTGTCAGGTCCAGGCGGGTTCGCAACTCCAGCAACAGGTGGCCCCGGATGAGCGAGGCCATGAAGTGGAACAGCACCAGGCTGGCCAGCGACACGCCCAGCACCAGCAGCAGGTGGTAGTCGCCACGAGGGACGACCCGGTCCACGATGATTCCGGTGAGCGCGGGAACCCCGAGCGAGAAGAGCTGCAGGGCGGCGGACAGCAGGACGATGCGTCCCAGCGAGTCCGCCTGCACCAGCAGGGGCAACAGATAGCGCAAGCTGTTGCGCCGCTCGGGGGCCATGGGCTGGAAGTCCGCCGCGGGCTCGAAGACGAGGACCACGCCCGTGAAGCGCTGGCGGAAGTTCTCCAGCGCCACCGTGCGCCGTCCCTGGGCGGGATCCACGATGGACACGAGGTCGCCGGAGATCTTCTCGAAGACGACGTAGTGGTTGAAGTCCCAGTGGAGGATGGCGCCCACGGGAAGGTGGGGCAGGCGATCCAGGTCGATGGAGATGGCCCGCCCCCTCAACCCGAGCCTTCGCCCCGTGTCCAGCAGCGTGCGGGCCCCCACGCCATCGCGGCCCGCGCCGGTCAGCTCGCGGACCATGTCCAGTGTCATCTCCCGGCCGTGGTAGTGCAGCACGATGGTGAGGCACGCCGCGCCACAGTCGGTCGCCGACAGCTGGCGCACCTCGATGAGCCGGCGCGACCGCCGCTGCAACCGATTCATCGCGGGGAACCGCTCCGACAACCTCGGCTTGCGCGGCCCCGGCGCGTCCTGTTCAACCGTCATGGGGGAAGAGCACCTTGAGCCCGGGGATGAGGGTCAGGAAGATGGGCTCCGAGCGGACCGCCACCTCCGCGTGGGCGGGCATGCCGTCGAAGTACCCGAACACCCTTCCCTCCCGGGAGAAGGTGCGCGAAGGCAGGCGGGCCCGCACCAGCACGAGCGGCCCTTCGGGCTTGACCGCGTCCGCCAGGTCAGGCCCCAGGTACCGCTGCAGCTCACCCGGGCCGATGATCTGGTCACCCACCGACTCGATGAGCACCTCCCGGTAGTCATAGCGGAAGCCATCCAGCTCGACCCGCAGCGGCATGCCGGGACGCAGGAAGGGGCGGTAGTAGCCGGGCAGCAGGGCCAGCAGGTACACGGGAGCGTCGTCTTCCACCAGCGAGGCCACCTGCGCGCCCTGCGTGAGGTATTGCCCCGGCTGGATGCGCAGGTCCCCCACGACGCCTGTCACAGGGGCGCGCAGTGACCGCGCATCCAGCTTGGAGCGGGCCAGCTCCAGCTCCGCTCGCAGGGTGGTCAATGACTGACGGGCCGACACATCCGACAGGTCGCGCATATATCGCACCAGGTGCAGGTCTGACTCGTACTGGATGCGTGCCAGCGAGTTGCGCTCGTCGTCGGACATGAGCGTCACCAGCAGCTGGCCCTGGGACACGCGCTGGCCGGGTTGGACGGCGACGGACACCACGACGCCCCCCAGGGGGGCGGTCACGTCCGTGCGGCGCTCCACCCGCACGAGCGCGGCCCCGGAGGCGTACTCGGAGACGGTGCCCACCGCGCAGAGCACGACGCCCACCACCAACAGCCCGACCAGCAGTACGTAGGCCGCCCGGGTCCATTCCGGAGCGATGCGCAGCACATCACCGTCCTGCCGCCCATGCTGCTGGTAGTGATCCAGCGCCTCCTTGCGAAAAATGGATGGATTGCCTCCCACGGTGTGGCTCCTGGTCCCGCCGGCACGAAGGGACGTGCCAGGAACGGCGGGCCTGATGTGTCTCAAGGATGGTTTGAAGCAGTCTCCACGACGGGGGGGCCCCCGCTGGATGCGGGCCTGGGGTCCACCCGCACACGCACCACCGTGCCCGCGGGCAAGGTGGCGTCAGGTTCGGCCTCCAGCTCCGCGACGGCGAAGACCTTCATCGCGGCGACATCGACTTCGGGCGCGACGCGAATGACGCGCCCCTTGAACATCGATTGCTGTTCGGTCGCCTCCAGCAACAAGCGCTGCCCCACCGCGACGTGCCGTGCATCCGCGGGGGGGATGGCGAAACGCGCCTGCATGGCCCCACTGCGCAACAGGTGGAGGACGGGTTGGCCCGCCTGGAGCTGGGCGCCCGTCGCCACGAACCGGCTCGCGACCACGCCCTGAAAGGGCGCGCGGATGGAGGTCTCCGTCACGTTGCGGCGAAGCTGGGCCACCTTCGCTTCGCGTTCGAGGATCTGCGCCTGCGCGACCGCCACCTTCGCGGAGGCCGTCTGTTCCTGATAGCGCGCCGTGGACAGCTCCTCGTGGGAGATTGCTCCGGTTCGCAGCTGCTCCGGGGAGTCACGCCGCACCAGTCGCTCCTGCGCCTCTTCCAG
The DNA here is from genome assembly GCF_046520365.1 of Corallococcus sp. 4LFB. Classification (NCBI taxonomy): domain Bacteria; kingdom Pseudomonadati; phylum Myxococcota; class Myxococcia; order Myxococcales; family Myxococcaceae; genus Corallococcus; species Corallococcus sp. 4LFB. The sequence continues at coordinate 22,940 of NZ_JBKGHJ010000001.1, read as the reverse complement.
GGCCAGCTGCGAGGTGCGCAGTTCGGCGCGGCTCGACAGCAACTCGGCCTCGGCGACGGCCAGCTCCTGCTGGGCCGCCATGACATCCAGCGTCGCGACCACTTCGCCCTGCTTCACCCGATCTCCGACCTGGACGCGAATGTTCGCCACGCGCCCTTCCCGGGATGCGGCCAGGTCGACGGACTCCTCGGCGATGACGACGCCAAGCCAGCTGCTCGTCGCGGCCAGGGGCTCGGGCGTCAGCAGTTGATGCGCCGGCTGGGGAGGCCCCAGGTCCGTCGAGCCCTCGGGAGCACGGGCTCGCAAACCGACCATCGTGGCCACGATGACAAGGAGCAGGAGACCCAATGCACTGATGAGTCGTCGGAACACCATTAATACGGAACTATATTGAGTTACTCAGATAATAGCGAATCCAGTTTGTGGTCAGATAATGTGCCGAAACGAGGCAGGGGCACATGCCTATCTCACACCTCGGCAAGAGGGGCGCACGCAGAGTGTGTCACCCTGGAGTTCTCAGCGACGCCAGGGCATCGCCTGCCTGCCCGCACAGCATACGGGATGTCTTGCTGGGGGGAAGTCAACAGGGGCCGGAGCGCGGTTCTTGCTCATGCCTTTGGAAACGGAGGCGTCATGCATTGCGGTTGAAGTCCCGGGCATGGGCCGTGGCCTGGGGACGCCCTTCGCCATACGAGGACAGGTGCTCGAGCAGCCGCTCGCGGGACGGGACTGGAGGACGCGGCGCGCCACGCTAGAGCGGGACTCGCCATCCATCGTCGCGAGCCGGTCCAGCACGAGCGCCAGGGGCGCGCATGCTTCCGGCATCGCGGCCGGAGGACCGCTGCGGGTTGAGGGACGGGGCGCTGGGGGCCCGCGCCCGGTCCCTCGGTGCCGCTGGCGGTGTTCGCGACGGCTCCGCCCAGGGCCCTGCCGGAGCCCGTGCCCCAGCCGCCGTTGCGCGGCTGGCGCCCTGGCGTCAGCTCGGGCTCCCCACCACGTGGTCCTTGGCCATGCTCTTGACGATGGCCTCCGCGAGGCCCGGGACCTCCTTCTGCACGTCCGAGGGCTCGTAGGTCTTGGTGTTCGTGGTCCAGAGCAGCTGTCCGTTGTCGCTTCGGGCGTCGAAGAGGCTCACCTGCATCCGCGCCTCCTCCGTCACGGAGTAGGCCGTTGGACCGTAGAACCCGACGTAGTCGTAGTAGGACATGGGCGCGGCGTTGACCTCCTCATGGACCCCGGCGAAGCGGGCCACCAGGATGCCGTCATACCCCTGGCCTTCGATGGCGCTCCGGAGCGCGTCCTTGTCGGGCTTCGTTCCCGCCGGGAGGACGTCGGAGCTCTTGACGGCCTGGACTCCCTGCTCCGACAGCTTCGACACCAGCTCCTGCTCGAGCTGCCGCCGGGTGGCGTCGCTCGGCACCATCGCCACGACGACGACCTTCTTGACGGGGGGGAGCTGGGCGAGCGCCGGGCTCTTCCAGGTCTTGCCGACGCTCGTCGAGGCGCAGCCCGCGGCGAACAGCATGGCTCCGATGATCAGGGCGAATCCGAAATGGGTACCGTGTCCTGCTCTCATGGCTTTGTCTCCTGCGAGGGCTGAGTGCCCGCCTTCGAAGAGGCTGAGGACGCGGTCGCCAGCGGACAACACCTCACGGTGGGTGGAAGCGGGCCCCCGTGCTCCGGGCCTGCCTCCGCCGCCGCACACGGCGACCAGGCGGACGCACGCTGTTCAACCTGCCAGCGGAAGAGGGCGCTCGGAGCTCACTGGCGGATCAGCTCATGGACGGGCTGCCCTTCGGGGCTCACACCATCCAGCCGCACGAAGTCGACCGAGAAGGGCCAGGACGTCTTCACGAAGACGTGCTCCAGCCGGGAGACGCTGTTGCCCAGCTTCGTCCACGCCTGGACCTGGCATTGGCCGTCGACCCGCGCGGTGGTGATGTCGATGGAGCGCGAGGGGAAGGCCCGCAGGCGCACCCGCACCCGCCAGCCCTCCGCGGTGGCGTCGACCGGCTGCGAATCCTCCAGCCCATACGCGGGCTGCTCGATGTCCAGCAGCTCCTCCACCTCCGAGGCCCCGCGCTCCAACATCCGCCAGTACACCTGGACGGGACGCGCTCCCACGGGGCGGCAGGACTCGTCCAGGCGCAGGGCGTAGTGGACCTGGTTCCGGTTCTCGCTCCGGGTCAGGAAGAAGGCGGACTGCGCTGGGAGGGGCGCCCCGGCCGCGGAGGCCAGGGTCGCGACGGTCGTCAGCGCGGCGGCAGCGAGGTTGCGAAGCCCGGATTCAGGAAACATGGGGTCCCCCTAGCATGGCGGAGTGACGGCGGTCGCCCGCGGGGCCATCTCAGGATGAAGAACACCCCCGGCCCCTGGAACTGTCACTCGCCCTGCGCACTTTTCACAGAAAACGGCGCGGCGACTCCGAGTCCCTCGCCAGCGGCGATGACTTCTTCTGGCGGTGAGCATGAGCACTGGGCGTCCGCAATGACTCGCTCATGCTCCGCGGCCCTGTTCGCCGAAGCCGCGAGCGGCTCCTGGGAAAGCCAGTCGGTCCCAAGCGGGGCAATCGCCCCCTGGGACATCCCCAGCGTTCGGAACTGACAAGCCTGGTCAGACGCGAGCCCACGACCCACCTGGGGACATGTCAACCATTGAATGCGGGACGCAATCCCGTCCTGGGAGCGGAAGCGAATTTGATTAGCATTTGACGAGTCCCACTCACCCTGGAGCAAGGATGGCTGAGCATTTGAACCCGGGCGTGTCGCAAGTCCCAACGGCGACCTCGACGGACGACCGTTGGAGACACATGAAGGCGCCCTACCTCATCACGATCGTGCTTGTCGTGGGTGTCCAATTCGCGAGTCTACTGGTGGAGGGGCACAAGACAGGGGTCAACTTTTCGTCAACCTATCTCTCGGCCATCGCAACGGCCGCGGTGCTCACGCCCCTGATTTTCGCCCTGCCAGCAGCGTTCATCACCGGGATTCGGAGCCTCTGGAACCCGCGGGGACGCAGCATCTTCTTCGTGAGGACCCACTTCTACCTGATGGCCCTGCTCTATCCACTGAGCGTCCTTGGACAGCTGGGCACTCTCGACTGGGGATGAGATGCGTAAGGGGGCGCCGCGTGCAGCCCCTCCACTTCGGTGTGCATGCTAGGATTTGAGCGATGAGCCACGCCCATCTGACTCCGAAACAGGACTTGGCCCTGGCGCGCGAGGCACTCGCCCGGGGGGACAGGCCTCACGCGGCGCGCCACCTCGCCGGGGCGCTCGCATCGGACCCGGTGAACCCTGAGTTCCTGGAGGTGGCTGAAGCCCTGTTGCGCGCGGTGCCCGAGAACGCGGTCCAGCTCATCCCTCTCAGCGCCGACAAGCAGTGGTTCGGCGACGTGGCCCTGCACGCATGGTTGCTCGCGCGCACGGGAAACTCGACGCACGCGATGCGCCTCCTGCTCCAGGTCGCAATGGTGAAGCCCGAGGTGCCCTACCTCGCCTGGGCGCGGGAGTGGCTCGCGTCGCCCGACTTCGCCCGGGATGTGGACCCCCTGCCCGTGGCCGAGGTGGCCCTGCAGTTGCTGCAGCGGGTGGACCTGTCCGTCCACGCGCCGCTCACAGCCACGCTGCGCGAGGTGCTCGCGCGCATCCGCGCCGTGCACGGGAACTCGGCAATCTTGATGATGGTGGCGGCCCGGCTGGCTCGGACGACGGGGAACTTCCAGGAATCGCTCGACATCGCCCTCGCCTATGAGCGGGAGCACCCGGACGCGATGGCTGCGATCATGGCGGCCGGTGCGTACCGGAGCCTGGGCAACCTGCCGGCGGCAATGGCAGCCTTCCACCGCGCGTTGGAGCGCGATCCGAGGAACTTCTCGGTATGGATCGATATCGGTGACGTGCTCTGGGATGACGGACGGCCGAGGGAGGCGCTGGAGGCATACGCGAAGGTGCTGGCGCACGAGCCGGAGCATCCGTGGGCCCTGCCGTCGACGCTCCTGCTAAAGGCCCAGATCGTGGGGGACCCAGGGATGCTGCGAGACTTCACACGGTACGCAGAGGCGCACCCGGGCAATGCGCGCGCCCAACAACTCCAGCAGCTGCTGCGCGCATGGACGTCCACCCCACCGTCCCGGAACGAGCCCTGGGTGGACGTCCTGCCCAAGCCCACCGAGGCCACCCTCTCCGTGATCGCGCAGCTCCACGGGCTCGTCGCGCGGAAGGGAAAGGACGCCTTGCCAAAGAACCCCCGGGTGACCTTGAGCCATCCCGAGCCCCCGAGTGCCCTCCTCGCCGCGCAGCTCGAGCTGAACAGGTTCACCGAGGGCGTGACGTTGGGTTTCACGGTGCAGGGCATCCCGGAGCCGGACCCGCGCGCCTCCTGGGGTCGAGGCTCGGGTGTGTCAGCGCTGCTGGGGTTCAGGAAGGCGCGGCCGGTGCTGTGGCGCTATCAGGGCACCGATGCGCTTCCGGCCGTGGAGCCCCCGCCCGCCGAGGTGGCCGACCGGGTGGCCGCGCTCGCCGTGACGCCGTTCTCCATGAAGACCTGGCGCGAGAAGGCGTCCACCCTCGCTCGGGAGCTGGCGCACGTGGAGCCGCTGAAGCTCGCCGCGGTGATGGTCCATCCGCCGCTCCTGTCCCGGGACGTCCCGGCCTGGACATGGCTCATCGCCGTGCAGATGGCGGCGGCGCTGGTGCTCGCTGAAACGAGCGCCGGGCGCACCCTGCTGGTGGACCTGCTGCACGGGCCCGTGGACTGGGTGGTGAAAGCCGCCGTGGTCGCACTGACCGAGCACGCCCTCGCGCACCCCACGGAGGCAGAGGCGCTCCAGAAGGAGCTGAAGGCGCTGCTCGAGCGGCGTCCCACCCAGGGGGCCTGGTGCCTGGAGTATCCGCTGGCGGTGATGATGCCGCGCCTGCCCGGGCTCTCCGCGGACCTCGTCGGCACGCTGAAGGCATGGCGCGAACGGCTCGAATCCAGATAGGTCGCGCGCCGACACCGTCACATGGCAGGGCCCGACTTCCTGTCAGGGCAGCGCAGGTGCGGCTTTCTTCCGCACTGCGATTCCGCGCACGGGTTTGTGAGACATTCGACAGGAGCGCGATGGCGTCGGCGCGGCCTACGGCCTGGAGCGCCGCCAGGCGATGAAGGGCGCGGAGTGTGCCAGCGTGCGCGCGAAGGGCAGGCCGTGCGCATGCAGCCACTGGCGTGTCGCGTCCCGCAGCCCGGCCTGTTCGAGCAGCTCCCCCACCGTGTGCCGTGAGAGGTCCTCCAGGACGGCGTGGAGCTCGGCCTTCAGCCCCTCGCGCACTTCGGGGCGCGCGAGGTTGTGCGCAATCACCTGGGGCGCCAGGGAGTCGAGGTGCTCGTGGGGCACCCGGCTCAGCGCCTGCGCGGCCTCGGCCTCCGTCTTCTCCAGCGTGGACAGGAAGAGCTTCAGGCGCCGTGCCCCCAGGGCGCGGGCGGTCTCCTCGCTGGCGAGCCGCTCGGCGATCCGCCGCTGTACCATGGCCATGGAGCCGTCGATGACCTCGCGCACGCGGTCCTGCAAGCTGCCGCCCAGGCCCCCCAGGATTCCCTTGCCCGCCGAGGCCGCCGCTCGCGCGCCCCAGCTCAGCGCATCCCTCAGCCCGGAGCCGCTCGCCCCGGGGGCTCCCGCGATGACCTTGCTCACCAGCGAGGACAGGTCTCCTGGAGCGTGGTGCGCACGGTCTCCCGCACCTGCTCGGACGCCACCATTTCATCGATGGCCTTGCGAGGCAGGTGCACCGGCTGGCCCAGGAGCGCCGTCAGGGACGCGGTGGCCTCGGCGGGGAGCCACGCGCCCAGCTTGATGCCGCTCTTCGCCGCGCGCGCGAGCAGGCGCGTGCGCAGGGGGATGCCCAGCCGGGCGTGCCAGTCCGTCACCCGTCCGGGCGTCAGGGCGAGGTCGACCGCGGCGAGAACCCGGTCGGGGTCCACCCAATCCGAGACGCGGGACGCACAGAGTGCGTCGAAGGTCAGGTCCAGCAGTTCCAGGAGCGAGGCGTCGTCGAGGTCGGACATCGGCGCGTTCCTACTACGGACCGGCGCCGGAAGGCCGGGGACGACGCCTCCCGTGACGCCCCGTGCACAGATGGACTCCGCGTGTCACCTCGCCCCAGGAACCCGTGCCGCGCGGCTCTCGCCCACCAGGCCGTGGCCATGCAATGTCACATCGGCCATGACCAGGCATGAGGTCCTGGGCGGCGCGCTCGTCCTCCACACGAGGAATGACGCCGTCTACGCGGTTCACGGCATGGTTGCGCTTCTTGTCTCATTTGACCTTGCGGCCTACGACACCCCATGCGGCGCCCGCCGTCGCCATCCCAACGGGTCCTGCCGCAGCTCGTGAACGTGGGGCGTCAGTCGCTATTCGTCCAGGTCAGGATGCCCTGTGAAGCGGGGATGCGCTCAAGGCTGGCCAACCTGTTCTCAGGCTGCGCCGGAACCTCGACGTACACCCAGGCCTCATGGGATTCCTCCAGCCGTGCGCGATCGACTCGAAGACCCAACTCCCGCGTGACAGATGAAAGGCCCAGGATCCGATCGATCTCCCGGGCTGTTTCTTCGTCGATGCCATTCCCGCATGCGCCCCGCCACTTGGGCCCGGTGAAGTGCTGGCGCAGCAGGTCCTCCTGAGCCACCAACTCGTCCACGAGCGGAAGAAATGCCCCCTCCGCCCGTGGCTGCAGACAGAGGGATCCTCCCGTTTGATTTGAATAGAGGATTCCGGTTGGCCAAAGAAGAATGAGGCCCAGACTCGCGGAGTCATAGAGCCGGATCAGGGGCAGAGACGACATGGAGACTCCTCGGTCCTGCCCCTGGAGTTGCTTCTGTTCAGTAGCCGGTACCGCCGCAGTGATTGTTCATGCCGTCCTCGGTGCCGTACGGGATGCCGTCCTCGCAGACCTGGTGGCTGGGCGCATAGACGTCCTGCCAGATCATGCCTCCAGGGGAAGGGACCAGGGTGAAGGCGGAGCCGCCGAAGTTTGACGTCCAGAAGCCCATGACGTCGGGGCTGCCCTCAACGGCATCGAGCAACTCGGAGATGTTCTTGCGCGTGTAACGCATGGAGGGTTCCTTGAGCGAAGGGGAGGCGGCGAAGGTCGGAATCCTAGGAAGCGGCGGGGATGGGAGCAAATGGCCACCGGAATCCACTCGCCTCCTCATGAGCCGGACATGCGGCGCTCGGATAGCGCGGCACGTTGCCATCGGTGTCGACCGTCACGGCAGGCCCATCGACCAGGCCCGTGGAGATGCCATGCGCGCCAATGGGCACGGTCAGTGACTGCCAGCCCTTCAGGGCTGCGCGGTAGGCACACCGGCGTGGGAGGCCCTCAAGTCCGCGCTCGCGGGCGCCTCCGCGTGAGCGCGGCCCCAGGACGTGCCTACTCCCCGCCGTTCCGGACGGTGGGGGCCCGCAGGGGTGCGATGAAGCCCGAGTAGGCCATCCGGTTCGGTGAGCAGTGCCCGGGGTTGGCCACCTTGTCCGGCGTGGCGTTGCCCGTCATGGCGGTGATGACCTCCTGCGGCGCGGCGGAGGGATGCGCCTCCAGGAAGAGCGCGACGATGCCGGTGACATGCGGGGTGGCCATGGACGTGCCGCTCAGCGTTCGGGTCGCCGTGTCATCGCTGGCCCAGGCCGAGAGGATGCCCTCGCCGGGCGCGAAGACGTCCACGCAGTCGCCATGGTTGGAGAAGGACGCCCGCCGGTCCACGCTGGTGGTGGCACCCACGGTAATGGCCTCTGCGGTGCGCGCGGGAGAGCGCGTGCACGCGTCCTGGTTCTCGTTGCCCGCCGCCAGCACATACGTCACGCCCAACGCGATGGAGCGGCGCACGGCGTCGTCGAGGACCGCGTCCTCCCCGCCGCCCAGGCTCATGTTGACCACCGCCGGGGACTGGTGGTGCTCGGTCACCCAGTCCACGCCCGCCACCGCGCCCGCCGTCGTCCCGGAGCCCTCGCAGTTCAGCACGCGCACGCCGTGCAGCGATGCGCTCTTGGCAATGCCATACACATTGCCGCCCACCGTGGCGGCCACGTGGGTGCCATGGCCGTTGCAGTCCACGCCGTTGCGACCGTCGTCGACGGCATCGAAGGCGATGTCCGCCCGCCCGGCGAACTCCTGGTGCGTGGGGCGCAGGCCCGTGTCGATGACGTACACGTGCACGCCCCGGCCCTGCGCCTGGTACTGGTAGAGCTGATTGAGCGGCAGGTCGCGCTGGTCGATGCGGTCAAGCCCCCACGTCGCATCGGACTGGCTCCCGTCGAGCGTCACCACGCCGTTCTGTTGCACGTACTCCACCTCGGACGCGGCGGACATGGCACGGGCCTGCTTCTCGCTCATGCGCGCAGCGAAGCCCCGCAGCGCGTGCGCGTACACGTGGAAGGCCTTGCCGCCGAAGCGCTCGGTGAGGCTCCGCGCGGCCACCTCCGGCGCCGGCGCGACGTCCCCTTCCCGGGACGCATTGAGCACGACGACGTACTCACCGGGGACCGGCTTCGCGACCGTGAGGAACTTTCCGCGCACGGCTGTCTGCACGGACGCGGTGCCACGGCAGGGTGTATCACCGGGTGACGGTATGGGATTGCCCGCGCTCTGGCACGCCGACAGCAGGAACAGCACGCAGGCGGACGCGACCGTCCGCGACAGGAGGTTCAGTGACATGGGTTCCCCCGGGGGTGGCACTACCAGCTTCGGCCGGAAGCCGGGAAGGCAACGCTGGCGCGGCCTTCCCAGTGAAGTAACGCCTTCTGACTCAAAGTGATGGATGCCCCGCGGGGCCGGGCAACGTCCGAAACGCCCACCCGAACCGCCGGCCCGCGGTACCGCTCCTTCAGCTTCTGGGGACCCGCGGGCTCACAGCGCGGCGGCCGTGAGCGCGCACGCCACGGACCGGGCGCGGTGCTGAACGCCAGCATGGTCTTTGCATCATGGACGTGTTCCAATCCGCGTCATGCCCACGGCCTACACGGTGTGCTTCTGCGGAACCGCCTGCTCGCGGGACGAGGGGGAGAAGACCCGGAAATGGGACCCCAAGTTCATCGGCTCCCTGCTCGGCAGCGAGCAGAAGCTCGTGAGCGACAAGGGAATCTTCGACCGGGACACTGGCTACATCCCCGTGCGGATCCACCAGGACATCTCCAGCACCCTGCGCGGCACGGACCTGAGCGAAACCGTGCGAGGCGTCGGTGAGAACGACTGGTACAACCAGATGGACACCTGTGATGCCCTGCTCACCCAGCCGCTGGGCGCTCCCGGGGACCTGCTCAACTACGTCAAGAGCTACTCCAAAGGCAATCAGCGGCAGCTCTACAGCCAGGCGGCGGGCTGGTCCATGGTCGCCCTCGCGCTCCATGGCGCGAACCTGGCCGCCAGGAGCGGGGCTCGGCGCTTCAACCTCCTGGGGCACAGCCGCGGCGGGGTCGCGGCCATCATGGCCGCCTGGTTCCTGTATGCCTATGGCTCCAGCGAGGTCCGCAGGACCCCCGTCAGCATCTTCGCCATCGACCCCGTCCCCGGCACCGGCGACTGGTACGGCATCCAGACCCAGCTGCCGCCCAACGTGCAGAACTACGTCGGCGTCTACGCCTGGGACCACCTGGATGAAGGCTTCGCCGCGGTCATCCCGCGCCCCAACGGGCGGATGACCCTGGACCGGACCCAGATGGGCATCGAGGACCGGGGCCTGGGGTCGCACTGGTGGTCGCTCGCGGACAACCGCCAGCTGGCGGATCCGCTGGTCGCGAACGACCTGCGCCAGCCCATGGGCTACCACCTCTACGCGTGCCGGGGACGGCATGGCACCGTCGCGGGCATCACCACCCGGGACGGCCTCTACGACCCCAAGAAAACCAGCGAGGACGTCGCGGCGGTCCCTCGGCTGGTCTACAAGCTCGCCCGCGCCTATCTCACCCAGTGGGAAACGGTCTTCCGCACCCGGTGCCGGGTGCGTGAGGACGCCAGGCAGCTGCGGCAGCGGATCCACACCGCGCACACGCACTTCGACACCATGGGCCAAGGGGAGATGCGGACCGCCGTCCGGACGGGCGCCCGCCGTGCGGCGCGTCTCGTCCATCTCCGGCCGGCTCGGCTGGAACCGCTACTACCTGGAGGACGTGGTGGGGACGCCTCCGTACAACCTGGCCTATCCCTGCACCGTCGAGCAGCAGCACGGGGGATGGGTGAAGTGGAAGTTCCTGTGAGCCGGAGGGCGCTTCGGCAGGGCCCGTGCAACCGCGTGAGCGAGGAGTCGAGGGACGATGAGCTTCATCGAGCTGGTGCGAGGCAAGGTCCATCCACGCTACTTCAGCCACCTGGCCGAGGACTGCCACGTGCGCGTCCTGGACACGCCCCACATCTGGGGCAAGCCCTTCAACAAAGAGGGCATCATGCCCGGCGCCCGGGCCCGGACGAAGGACTTCGAAACGGCCCTGATCGAGATCATCCAGAAGTCACGCCATCGCTGTGACCTGGCCTCGCTGAACAGCCCGGATCCGGCCTGGGCCAAGGTCGTCCTGAAGGCCATGGACAAGGCGCTGAGCGAACAGGAGGACGGCACGCCGCCCGTCCAGTTCCGGTTCCTGTTCGGCCAGACGCCGATGATCATCGTGAACGGCGGCATGTCCCCGCCGCTGGTGGACTTCCAGGGCGCGCTCATCCGCATGGCGCGGGAGCGGACGCGGTCCAGGCAGTGGAAGGTGATGCCGGAGCTCTGGATGGCGAAGTTCTACCGCATCCGGGAAGGCCTGGTCTCCGGCGTCCTCGCGTACCTGAGCTCCACGCTGGCCAGGTGGTTCGCGGCGGAGGGCGATGACGCGTCCACCAAGATGACGTGGAACCACTCGAAGATCGTCGCCGTGGACGGCGCCGAGGCGCTGGTGGGCGGGCACAACCTCAACATGGACCTGTTCACCAGCTACCCGCCCGTGCACGACGTGTCGGTCGTCATGCACGGGCCGGCGGCGCACGGGGCGCAGCTGTACTTGAACAAGATGTGGGAGTGCGGGAACGACCTGGTGAAGCGGGAGTACCTCGACCCCAAGCTGTTCCAGTGGAAGGACGGCAACGCGAGCGGGGCGCCCAAGCTCGTGGATCCGCTGGGCGGGGAGGCCGCCGGCGACTACATGGCGGGGTGCCACGACCGGCTCGTGCGACTGCATGGGGAGGACCTCCCCGTGCTCGACCCGGTCAAGCGGGCCCGGAAGAAGGCCGCGCAGTCCCTGATGGCGGAGGCGAGCATCGAGGAGATCCGCAGGGAGGACCTCCAGACGCTGAAGGACCTGGAGGAGCCCGTCTTCCGGGAGCGCAAGGTCGCGGCGTACTCCCAGCTCGGGGAGTACCGCAAGGCGACCCGGGTCCTGTCGGTCGGCAAGTACTGGTCGGGCTCGAGCATGGACTCGGACTACGAGAAGGCGTCCGAGGTGATGAAGGAGGCGCTCATCAAGGGCGCGAAGCGCACCTTGTACCTGTCGCAGATGGACCTGGTCAGCGCGTGGAAGAAGAACTGGTCCTCGCACGTCGTCTGTCATTGGATCATGGAGGCCCTGCTCACGAACAAGAACCTGGTCGTCAAGGCGGTGGTGTCACCGCTGGACGCGGGCGCGGGCGCGGAGGGAGACCAGTACTCGTTCGGGTCCGGCGCCTGCCGCACGTTCGACCTGTTCCGCTACTACATGACCCACGACATGAAGACGGACGCGAAGCTCGACGACGCCGACGTGCGCGAGGCCGCGCTGGACCGGCTGCACCTCGCGCCGCTCTACTTCACGGACGTGCCGGAGCGGATGACCGTCGAAGGTGAGACCTACAAGTGGCCGGACCTCACCCCGGAGGGCTACACGGCCACCTTGAAGCAGCCTCCGCTGCAGGTCCGCCCGCCGGCTGGGGGCGTGATTGGCGACGCGGTGAAGGCCGTCAAGATGGCCAGCGCCACGGGCAAGGACAAGGTGAAGTCCGCCCCCGGCAACCACGCGAAGATCATGGTCGTGGACGAGCAGGCCTACGTCGTCGGCTCGGACAACCTCTATCCAGGCTTCCTCTCCGAATTCAATTACCTGGTGGAGGGCGAGGCCGCCGTGCGCGAGCTGCTGGACTCCTACTGGGCGCCGCTGTGGATGTACTCCAGCAAGCACTGTGTCAACCCGGCCTGCCTGGGCGGATGCACGGCCGCTCCGTCGCGCCCGGTGGTCCGCTACCCCATCCCCTTCGGCCTGGGCCTGGGCCTGCTGGGCGTCCCACGCTTCAATGCCTCCCTGAAGTCCTCCATGCCCTTCGGCCTCAAGCCGGGGGGCTTCAAGGGGCTCCCGATGGGCGCTTCGAGCCTCTTCAAGGGCATGGGGCAGGGAGGGGGGATGTTGGATTTGATGGGTCCGTTGATGAACCCCCTCAACCTGGCGCGGACCACACGGATCGCCGTGAGGCAGCCGGTGCCCCTGGAGGACATCCTCCGGCAGGACGAAGTGCTGGCATTGAAGGGCGTGGAGGAGCGGCGGCGCATCAAGGAGTCGTCTCCGCCGGCCCTGGACGTTCCTCCACGGAAGGAGAAGGAGAAGGAGGAGGCGCAGGGGAAGAAGCCGCTGGTGGATCCGTTCGAGAACGGAGACAACCTGGGGGGAAGTCACAACTACACCAGCCTCCAGATGTTCCGGCTGATGGAGCACTTCATCGGCCAGGTCCCGAACGTGGTCGTGCTGCACGGGCTTGGCAGGGACGAACTCCGGCGCATCGGGCCGGAGGCGTACCGCGACGCCGTCCCGGCCAACCCCGTCAACGGCGCCACGCTCACCATTGCCCAGCCCTACAACGTCAATGGCAACCACTGGGGGCTGCTCTACATCAAGGTGGATCCGCCCACGGATGCGCTCCGGCGCAAGGCCCGGGTGCTCTACATCGATCCGCTCAACCCGGCCGAGGTGCCGGACCTCAGCGCCCTCCGTCGGGCCTTCCCGGACCTCACCGCCGAGCGGAGCACCGTCCGCTACCAGAATGACCTGACCGGGAGCGAAGACGAGGACGACTTCCAGCACAGCTGCGGGGCCTGGGTCGTCTTCCTGTCGATGCACCTGGCGACCACCCAGGACCTCATGCCCCCCGCCCCAGCGGACCCTCGCGACTCCGCGGTCCAGCTCCGGGCCACGCACCAGGAAGTCATCGACGCGCTGAACCGGGCCGAAGAAGTGGACTGACATACCGGCCGGCGGCGCTCGCCCGGTCCCTCCAACCCCTCCCCTAGCGTTCATCCGCGCCGGGCGAGGACGGCTGGCCCTGCCGTGGGGTGCCGCTCCCGCTCATGCAGCGCTGCATCTTCTCCGCCATGCGCTGGACCTCCTCGACCTGTCCGGGGTCCTTCGCGGTGAGCCGCAGGATGGCTCCTGTCGACGTCTGCTCCACCTTCACGTCGGCCATTCCACGCATGGGGCAGCTCATTCCCGCTCCGCCCGTGCCATGGCCCATCATGCCGCTCCCCATCATCCCGCAGGGACAACCGGATTGCGGCTGCGCGGGCGCGCCTGTCTGTCGCTCCGAGGTCGGTGTCTGACCTGTCCCCTGGGCTCCAGTGAGCGGTCCGAAGAGCAGGCCCGTGGTGATGAGCAGGCCGTATCCAAGCTTCCTCATGGCATTTCCTCTCAGGTTTGAGCTTCCCAGGGAAAAGCTGCTGCCGGAGCTGGAGGATGGCCCGGCCGAGCCAGACTGGGACGGCGGTGGAGGCGATGGCTTGCCGCCTGCATCCCCGACGACGGGGCGCATGTTGGCGGGCGAGCTGATGACCCGGCAGGCGGCGGCCCACCGGGACAGACGGCCGCTCCTGGCGGGCGACGCAGCGCACGTGCATTGCCCAGTCGGCGGACAGGGGCCCAACCTCGGCGTCCAGGACGCCGTGAAGCTGGGATGGAAGCTCGCGCAGGTCGTCAACGGGACCTCGCCGGAGCGCCCGCGGGTGTGGGAGCTGCCGGTGCTCGGCGCGGTCGCGGCTCCCACTGCGGTGTTGATCCGGCCCGACGGACACGTCGCGTGGGTCGGAGACGGCACGGACCAGGGCCTTCGTGACGCATTGACCACCGGGGCTGGCCCACCCACCACGGGGACGTGACGCGCGTCACGCGGCCCGCTATGTCCCCACGGTGTGAGCACTCCCCTCCTCACCCTGCTTGCCCTGCTGGGCTTCGCCGCGAACTCGCTGCTGTGCCGCGCGGCCCTCTCGGGTGGCGCGGCGCGCGGCATCGACGCGGGTTCGTTCACGCTGGTGCGGCTTGCGTCGGGAGCGCTGGTGCTCGCGCTGCTGCTGCGGCTCCGGCGGGGCGGCCGCGGGGCGACGGGGCACGGGAGCTGGGCCTCGGCGCTCGCGCTCTTCGTGTATGCGGCCGGCTTCAGCTTCGCGTACGTGCGCATCGGGGCGGGCGTGGGCGCCCTGCTGCTCTTCGGCTGCGTGCAGCTCACCATGCTCGCGGCAGGGCTTGCGCGCGGTGAGCGGCCACGCGCGCTCGAGTGGGCGGGGCTCGCGGTGGCACTCGCGGGGTTCGCGGGCCTCACGCTCCCTGGAGCGAGCGCGCCGGATGCGCTCGGCGCGGGGCTCATGGCCTCGGCGGGCGTGGCGTGGGGCCTCTACAGCCTGCGGGGGCGCGGGAGCACGGACCCGCTGGCGGCAACGGCCGGCAACTTCGCGCGCAGCGTGCCGCTGGCCCTGGCACTCGTGCTGCTCGCCCGCGCCCTGGACGCGGCCCCCCCTCCGTCATCGAAGGGGCTGCTGCTCGCGGTCACGTCAGGCGCGCTCGCCTCGGGCGTGGGCTACAGCCTCTGGTACGCGGCGCTGCCCCACCTGAGCAGCGCGCGCGCGGCGGTGGTGCAGCTGTGCGTCCCGGTCATCGCGGCGGTAGGCGCGGTGCTGCTGCTCGGGGAGCCCCTCACCCAGCGGCTGCTCCTGGGTGGCACCGCGCTGCTCGCGGGCGTGCTGCTGAGCCTGCGTGCGAAGCAGCGTCCCATGACGGCGAAACCCTGACGGACACGCCAGGGTCCGTGCTGGAGCGGACCGCCCTCAGGGGCCGGAGTCTTCACTGCTTCATCACGCCGGCGGCCTTCAACCACAGTACCGCGGAGCGGGCCTGGAGGTTGCCCTTGGCCTCCAGGGCCAGCAACTGCTCCCCCAGCTTCGGGGTGTAGCCCTCCCGGAGGGCACGCTTCAGGGCTTCCTGGTTGAAGCCCCAGTCCTCCATCGCCTCGGGCAGGAGCTTCAGGGCCCGGACGTCCTTCATCCGCACCAGCGCCGCGACGGCCGCGGCCTTCCCCGCCGGACATTGCCGCGCGAGCGCGTACGCCTTGTCCGCCGCAGCCTTCGTCCCGACGTAGCCCAGCAGGGCCACATCCCGCTGATCGCTGCCATTGCGGCAGAGGATGAGCCTGTGGATGGCGGCCCGGGCCTCCGGGTTGCCCTGCCGCACCGCGGCCTCCAGCTCGGCGTCATTCCATTCGAGCCGCTTCGAATCGAAGGTCACCTTCCTCGGCACCTCGTGGCCCGCGTTCACCAGGTCCGCGGCCAGCCGGTTGCGCCGCAGCTCCGGGAAGTGCTCCAGGTCGCGCGCGAGGCGCTGTGCCGCGACCTGCCTCAGCTTCCAGCTCCCCACCATCACCGTGGCGAGCGGCATGAGCAGCCCGTCATCATGGGTGCCCTTCGCCGCCACCGCGTCATAGGCCGCCACCGCGCAAGCAGGGCTCAGCTCCACGCGCTCGCCGTTCTCACGCCGCACGTAGAGCTCCATGGAGTCGTTGGACGCGGACCACCCGCCGGACACCGCCAGTCCCCTGGCCAGCTCGTCCACCAGCCCCGGCTCCAGCTCGCCAGGCTCGACGCACCGAAGGGGCGCCCGCACCGCGTCCGCCAGCTCCGCCAGTTCGTGCGCCACGGACTCCAGCGCCTCCGGCGAGCCGCCGTCCCGTTTCCCGGCCATGCGCGTGAAGCACTCCGCGAACGCGGTCGCCCACAGCCGCAGCTTCGGATCCGGCTCCAGCCGCATCGCCGCCAGGGCCTCCACCTGCGTCGAGGGGGCCCGCGCCGAGGCCGCCAACGCCAGCCCCCGGTCGAACGGATCCTCGGAGCGCTGCGCCCGCTGACGGAGCGCCGCGTCCTCCGCCAGCATCCGCCCCAACAGCTCCGCCGCCTGCGCGGACAGGGAGGAGCGTTCCGCGCGCACCCCGCCCCGGAAGCGCGCCACGGCGGAGTTGCCACAGGACGTGGCGGGCCCTGAAGCGGACAGGGCCTGCTCCATGCCCCCCACCCGCGCGACCTTCGACAGGACGCCGTAGGCCGTGACGCCTCCCTTGAACAGGTCGGCCTCCGCGCGGGCCCGGATGGCCGGGACGGAGGGCTGCTCCAGCGAGAAGACCGCCTTCCACATCGCGGCTTCATCCGGGACGGGAGCGGCGCCCGCGAGCACGAGCGTCGCGAGCAGGACAGGTGCGTGGACCATGACTCACCTTGGCAATGGAAACGGGTGGGCCAGTCTCCCCCGGAATCGCTCCGCTCCGCAGCCGGGGGCGCGGGTTTCGTGGGCTGGCCCACGCATTGCTCTGCGTCAGGCCCGAGGGGCTCCATCGATGGCGCGCCGGCTCCACGCCCCTTCCGGAGCCGTTCCCGCGTGGGCATTCCGCCACGGGGCGCGGCTGCCTCGCCACACGTCCCCATGTCCCGACCTCCTCCCAGCTTCCTGTCCGTCCTGGGCCGCCATGGCCTGCTGCCCGCGACGCTGTGCAGCCTCCTCGCGGTGAACCTGCTGGCGGTCCGGCTCGACTGGAGCGAGCGCGCCAGCTTCGCCTTCCTGGCGTGGAACCTGTTCCTGGCCTGGGCGCCCTACACCCTGGCCCTGCTCGCGCGGGTGCTGATGGTGCGCGGCATGGATCGGCCGTGGCGCATGGCCCCGCTGGCGCTGGGATGGCTCGCGCTCTTCCCCAACGCGCCCTACCTCGTCACCGACTTCATCCACCTGCGGCAGCGGCCCGTGGTGCCGCTCTGGTTCGACGCGGCCCTCCTGGCCCTGTTCGCCGCCACCGGGTGGATGCTGGGCCTGCTGTCATTGGAGGTCTGGAAGCGGTGGCTGGAGGAGCGCTGGGGACGCACGGCGGCGTGGGCCTTCGTCGCCAGCACGTCGCTGTTGTGCGGCTATGGCATCTACCTGGGCCGGGTGGAGCGCTGGAACAGCTGGGACGTGCTCGCGCGGCCGGAGCGCCTCATCGTCGCCATGGCCGCCCACGTGCGCGAGCCCCTGGCCCACCCCGCCCTGACGCAGGTCACCGTCCTCTTCGCCCTGCTGCTGCCGCTGTCCTACGCCGGCTATGAGGCCCTCCTCGCCCGCCTGCGCCGCCCCGCCTCCGCGGGCTCTTGAGGCCACCCCTCGGCCCCAGAAGGCCGGTACAGTGCGCGCTCGATGTCGCTCCCTCTCGTCCACATCTACTGCGACGGCGCCTGTTCTCCGAACCCCGGCCTGGGCGGCTGGGGGGCCATCCTCATCGCCCCCGAGCGCAAGGACTACCGCAAGGAGCTCCAGGGCTCGGAGGCGGACTCCACCAACAACCGGATGGAGTTGACCGCGGCGCTCGTCGCGCTGAAGGCCTTGAAGATGCCGTGTCGCGTCCAGGTGTTCACCGACTCGAAGTACGTGTGCAACGCCTTCGAGGCCAAGTGGCTGGACACGTGGCAGGGCAATGGCTGGCGCACGTCGGGCAAGAAGCCCGTGTCCAACGCGGACCTGTGGCGCGAGCTGCTGGACGCCGTCCGCTCGCATCAGGTGACCTGGCACTGGGTGCGGGGCCACTCGGATGACGTGGAGAACAACCGCGCGGATGCGCTGGCCGTGGCGGCCCGGCTCGAACTGGCGGCCCGGCTCGGACAGTAGCCGCGCGGGGGCGCTGGGCTTCACCGTCAGCTGGGCACACGACCCAGGCGGCCAGAGCAGCGCCCCTCCTGAGCCCCGCTGCTTTCCCTGAAGGGAAGCTTCCTTTGCTGCTTTAGGTAATCCGTTATGACGGACCAGGATGCGGCGATATGAACCACTCAAACTGGTTTACCGGATTAAAAGCCGCTGCTTGCTCGATTCAAATCCGTTATAAAGGATTATATGGAGCTTCATCTCCAGGTGCTGATCGACGGTTCGTGGCAGCGGGCGGCCCTGCTTGAGTTCTCCTCAGTGACGGAGGGGCGACGCGGAGGATGCATCTTTGAGTACGAGCACGAGTACCTGGTTCGGTGGATCTCCGCTCCGCCTCCGCTCGCGGCAGCGAGTCTCACGCTCCCGGTCGAGTTCGGCCCCAAGGTCTGGCGCAGCTGGCCCGCATTCCTCGACGACGTGCAACCCATGGGGAGTGCGCGGAGCTGGTGGCTGCGGCGACTGAACCTCCCGGATGAGGCGGCCAGTGACTTCGAGCTCCTGCGACGAGGGACGATCGCGCCTGTAGGCAATCTCCGGATCGAGGAGGCGGTTCCTGAGAAGAAGGAATATCCCAAGCGGCTCCCGCGCCAGGCCGTCATTGATCGCGAGCACGCCTTCATCGAGTACGCCGCCACCGCTGGCGCACAGGTTGGAGGCGCGACAGGTGCCGGCGGCGACTCGCCGAAGATCCTGCTCCGCTGCGACGACACAGAGCAGGTGTGGATCGATGTCTGGCAGGATGACCTCGCCTGTCCGGATCGGCATTACCTCGTCAAGTTCGCGCGCAGCCGCAGCGAGCGCGACCGGAATATCCTCCGGTCGGAGCACGTGTATTACAAAGCGCTCGCAGCGCTTGGGGTCGAAACCATTCCGCAAGACGGTCTCGCGCTTCACGAAGGCCCCTCGGGCCCGAGCCTCTGGCTTCCCCGCTTCGACGTCGAGCGCCGGAACGGTCGCGAAATCCGGTACGGACTTGAGTCCATCTACTCACTGCTTGGGGCGAAGCCGGGTTCTTTCCAGAGGCATCAGGCGGCATTGACGGCACTGCATGGCGTCATCCCCGAGACGGATTGGCCGACGGTGCGGCTTGAATACCTGAAACGAGACCTGCTGAACCAGGTGTTCGGCAACTCGGATAACCACTGCAGGAACATCGCGGTGCTCAAAACGGATAGCACCGTCCGCCTCGCCCCCGTCTTCGACTTTGCGCCGATGAAGATGGATCTCGAAGGGATCACCCGCACCACGACATGGGAGGGATACGAGGTTGGCGGAGAAGTTGACTGGAATGGGCTCCTCCGGAGCTTCGGTCCAGCCGAGATGTCATTGCGTCAGGGCCTTCACGAACTCGCGTCGCGCCTTTGCGATCTCCCTGAATTGCTGACGGACCTCGGGCTGCCGGAAGAAACGCTGAATTTCGCGCCGCTCGACTTCCGCGGCACCGAGAAGCGCCTCCGCGCGTGGGGGTTCCTATGAAGCGCGCCGACATTGCCCGGCTGACAGCGCTCGAACGCAAGGCGCTGCTGGAAGAGCTTGCGGCCATGGTCGCCACTGGGGAGTTGGGCCTCGGAGACGCTTCACGCATCCTCCGCGGCGTGATGCTGGGGATGGACCGGAAAACCTTCGCGCAAGCAATGAAGCTCTCCACCAGTGTCGTAGCGACACTCGAAGACGATCCGAAAGCGAACCCGACGCTCGAAACGCTCAACAAGGTCTTCGCACCGTTTGGCGGAAAGGTCGCGTTGTCGTTTCCCCGCCTCGAAGAACCGCCGCCGCTTGACGATGCAAAGAGGCAACGGCGCGAGATGCTCCGCGCCGCGCTCGCGAAGAGCAGGCGTCGGCGGCGCTCGGCGGCGCCGTAAGACCCGCCGCCCCGCTGGCTACAGGGGCGGCCCTCGGGCCTGGAATGATTCGCCGCATGGCCCTCTCGAGCTCTTCGACTTCGGAAGCGGGATACCGGAAGGCCGCGACATGGCTCAACGGCATGACCCCGGAGGAGTACCTTGGGGGACAACGAAGACGGTCGGCTGGCGGAGGATGCGTGATGCCACGCAAGAAGCAGGAATACGGTCTCAATCACGCGGACCGCGTCGCGGAAATCGAGCGGAAGTTCGGACGCGGCCGACTTGAAGACGTGCTCGCGCAGTTGAGCCGGGTCTCGAATCCCACGGAGAAGTTGCTGGGCGCCATCGTCTTCCTCGCCAGGGAGGGCCACGTCCAAGACATCGCACTCACGGTGTCGGCCGCCAACAAGAACCCTTCCGAGGTCTTGAACGCCGCGACCGTCAAGGAGGAGCGAGGCTGAAGAGCGACGCGCTGGCTCCCATCTGAACATCGGCCGGGCCGTGGAACCTCCTGGCTGGGACTGCACCTGGAAGTCAGGGGCATTCAAAGACTTCCTGTTTTACCGTATTGACTCCTTGGGGGCGCCATCGTCTGGCGAACGTGTCTCACGTACCTGAGGGGGTACACACATGATGGGGATGTCTTCGCGGCCGTGGCTGGGGCTGGCCGTGGGTCTTGTCCTGGGATTGTGGCCTCACCTGGGCGTGGTGCGCTGGCGCTGGAGCGCGGGCACTCCAGGCCGCAGGGTGCCGTCGCGGAGCGCCGGGAGGGACGCTTGCGGTTGGAGACGGTCTCCGCCGGGCTGCCACCGCGAGGGTGATGCCGGCGCCGCTCCCGCGGCCCGGAAGGAACCTGTCAATTCCTGGGGATGACGATCTTCTTGTTTGAGCTGTGCAGTGGTCCAACGAAGTCAAAGACGAGGCGAATGATCTCCGGTGCCTGCCCGAATTGTTTCTTGATCTCCAGCGCCTTGGTGCGCACCTCAAGATACGAGAAAACAGCCACCAGGATGCCTGCGATGTCGTCCCATGAGAAGCCGCGAAGCCCTTGAATATCTTCCCTACCGGCATTCTCACCGTCTTTGTGAGTCACCCAGTTCTTGAAGTTCTGCACTTGCCCCAGCGCAAGGTCGTGCGAATTCAACTGTTCATATTCATTCGATTTCAAGATGAGCGCCTGCTCACTCGCAGAGGGCTTCTTTGATTTATTCAATTTCTTCACCTCATTGACAAGCTCCCGAACTGACTTCTCTCCCACGATCACCTGCGAGGGGTCACGATAGAGCTTGCCCGTAGCGGTAGGCAGTTGGCTCAACTTCACGGTGGTCATGTTAAGGAGGATTCTGGGCACCACCAACTTGTCCATGCGCCCGGAATCCGTCCGTTGATCCTCAAGGAAGACAACGTGGTGGCCCAGGTAGGCATACGCCTCCAGGTTACCGCTCCTCATTCCAACATGAGACAGCACACAGAGACTGTTCAAGTAATCAAAAAGACGGAATTGCGCCGAGCGCAACTTGCCGGCGAACGGTTGCTCCTTCCAGAATTCCGGAAGGACAATGGCGCCGTACTTCTGAAACTCCTTGTCGTGGAGAAACTTGTTCTTGCGATCATCGCCCACGACAATGGGCGTGCATTTTCTCAAGGAGAAAGCCCGGACGAGTTCGCGCAGCCCTGTATAGGATGAGTCCAGGTCCGGATGGAGTCCGCCGCTCTTGCCACTATGGCGAGACCAGAGCACGACGATGGGCTGATGCAGTGGGATCTTCTTGGCTTTCACATAGAAGGCCAGTTCCGATTCCGAGACCGCGTTCGTCAAAATGCCTGCCTTCTCCGTCTGGTAAAATTGATCCGACAGCCAGTGCTCCCGCACATGGGGCACCCAGTCCTGACGCTCGAAGGCTGCCTGGAGGATGTTGGTCGCCAGACCCACGGTACGTGCGGGAGTCCCGTTGCCCATCTTCCGATCGGTTTTCAGTTTCTTGATTCGCTTTCCCATCGAATCAACCTTCTCGATGGTGACTCGCGTCGTGGAGATTCCCGTATCGCCGACATAGAAGCGATAGAGGTCATCAGCCTTGTCGCGTGGTCCAGGGCTCTTATCACCGATGATATGGACACGCATCCTGGGTTCGACCAAGAGGGCAGCCGCCACCTGGAACATATCTCCGGACATCTCCCCTGTCTGGAGGATGACCACCTCCCTGGCTTTCGTGATCTCCAGGTCGCCCACGGAGGACAGGAAGTCCTCTTCCGCGGAGGGGCGCCGACAGTGGACACACTGTCCTACCAACCGACACATGGAGCAGAACGCGCCCGCCACCCCACAGCGGACACACTCCCCTGCCTTGCCATTGGATTTCACCTCCGTACAGCCGAGGCACACCGAAGGCACGGGATTGGACGAAACAGTCCCGGAATGATGGCCTTGCAGGGCACGGCTCTTCAGCGGCGCGGAGGTGGTGGTCGCGCTCTCCTCCCGATCTGGTTGGAAGCCGCTGCTCAGGCCACCTCTAGGCAGCGGAGGGAATACTTTCGACTGTGATTGAATCTGCCCCCCACACCAGCACTTCGTTCCCTGCTGGTCGCTCGTGAAGTGCGTCTCGCATTGAGAGCACCAGCAAGAAAAGCGGGCCTCGCATCGAGGGCACACATCGAGCGGGGATTCCTTGGAGTTATTGATGCCACATCTTCGGCAGATATAGCCAGCCATGTCGGATTGCCTACTCCACCGTTTGGACCGCGGGCCCAAGGCCGCAGCGATATGAGCTTCGCAATGATGGTCGCGAAGGAAATCTGAGAGGGTTCGAAGGCGCCGAGAATCATACGAGTCCCCTTGAGCCCCGGTAAAGAGCCCCACCTCCGGGCGGAGGCGTCCGGGGTGTGCGCGGGCATCCAATCTCCGGGGAGAACGGGCACCCAGCTGAGCAGCGGCCCCACGGCCAGCGCCTGCACCAGGTAGCGGCCCACGAGGACGAGCTGGCCATGGAAGCCAACCACGGTCCGGGCGCGGCCGGAGGTTGTGGCGGCAGGCGGCGAGTGCTGGCGTACGCGAACGAGGCGGGAGGGTGCGAGCGATTCTGGCGCACCTGGGCCTGCCCCATCCGCTTCCGGTTTAGCTTCCGCTCCCGAGGGAAGCCTCACGCTTGCGTCGTT
>NZ_JBKGHJ010000019.1:0-38432 GCF_046520365.1 Corallococcus sp. 4LFB | reverse complement strand
CCTCGCAGGTCGCATCCTCCCCGGCCACGCACGGCCCGCAAGGCGCGCAGGCCTTCCGCCCCCACGCAGGCTGCGTCCGCACAGCCGTCCGCGCATAGCGTGCCTGCTTCGTCGGCTGCGCAGAGCACGCAGGCTTCGCACGGCGCACAGGCCGCTGCCGCGAGCAGCGCGAGCGCGGTAACGGCGCAGGGCGCCACTTCTGGAACGCCCTCCCCTGCCCCCACGGCCTCCTCGGAGACGCGGCCCGCGGGCCCCATCTTCGGCGGCGCGGCGAGCCCGACGGTGCAGGCCGCGGCCGCGCAGAAGCCTTCGCGCTCCTGGGTGCCTTTCGTGGTGGGCGGTCTCGTGCTGACGCTCGGCGCGGGCGCGGTGATCGTCCAGCGCCAGCTCCAGGGCACGATGACGGTGGAGACCTTCGACGCGGGCCTGCCCATCGTCGTGGCCGAGCCCTTCGACGCGGGCCTCGAGGACGCGGGCGTGGAGGACGCCGGCGTGGACGCGGGCCCGACGATGGGCATCCTGGACCTCACCGTGGAGCCGCGCGTGGAGGTCACGCTCAACAACGCGCTCTTGGGCCGCACGCCGCTGTCCGCGTCGCTGCCGCCGGGCAAGCACCTGCTCACCTTCACCAACGGCGCGCTCGGCATCTCCGTGTCGCGCACCGTGACGGTGGCCCCCACGGGCCGCTCCGGCTACCAGTTCTTCCTCAACAAGGCCTTCATCAACGTGCGCGGCCCGGCCGGCGCCAACGTCACCGTCGACGGCAAGCCCGCGGGCACCGTGCCGGTGGAGGAGCTGGACGTCTACGAGGGCTACCACCGCCTCAACGTCACCGTGGGCCCATCGCACTGGCAGAAGACCTTCACCATCGAGCCCGGCCAGCGCGTCAACTTCGACGTGGACTTCCAGGAGCCGCAGGAGGCCGTGGAGGAGTAACCGCTGGTTGGCGTAACGCCTCCGCGACGGGGCATGAGGTCGAGTCCCTCCGACTCCATCCCGAGAAGCCCAGCAACCTTGAAGGGTTGCTGGGTTTTTCTTTGTCCTCGTTTTCATCATGTGCCCCGCGCCAGATCGTCCGGATGTCGTCACGAGTTGGAGGCCCACTTCGTCTTCGAGCACGTGCGGCGCTGCGTCCACCAGCACGTGCAGGGCACGCCACGACGCGACCCGGACGGCGGTGTGTACCGGGCGTGCCACGAAAGACTGGCGCGCCCGGCGGAATCCCTGTACTCAATGACCCGAAATGCGAATCGGGTCATTCAGTTCAATCCACGAGCCTCAGCCCCCGCAGGACGACGGGCAGCAGCGCCTCCAGGCGGCTCTTCGCCAGCGCCTCGGTGGGAAGCGCCCGGCCCTCGTCCGGCAGGCCGCAGCTGCGGGCGATTCGCATCAGCACCCGGGCCAGCTCGGAGGCCTCGAGCCCGTCAATGGGCAAAGTGACGCGCGCCTCCTTCGCCGCGAGCTCGAGGTCCTTCGCGAGCAGCTTCGCGAAGCGCACGTCCATGGCCTTGAGCACGTCGCCCGCCACCGAGTCCTTCGACGCGAGCAGCTCCTCGGCATGCGGCGACGCGTTCACGTAGCCCTGGAGCCACGCGTACTTCGCCACCAGCCGCGCGCGGATGCGCTCCGCCCCGGTCCGGGCCGAGCCCACCGCCTCCTCGGAGCGGGCCAGCAGCTCGTCGCACAGGTCCTCGCAGACGGCGCGAAAGAGCGCGTCCTTCGAGTCGAACGCCAGGTACACGGTGCCCTTCGCCACGTTGGCGTGCCGCGCGACGTCCTCCATCGACGTGCGGCGCACGCCGTACTGCACGAACAGCGCACGGGCCGCCTTCACCAGCGGGGCCGGGTCACTGCGACGCACGCGGCGGGTCGAGCTCTTCTTCATGTCTTCTCTCTTCGCAAGGAGCAGTGCCATGGCGCAACAGACAAACGCAGCTTCCGTTTCGAAGGCAGTCCTCATCACCGGGTGTGGCTCAGGCATTGGCAAGGCGACGGCGCTGCACCTCGCCGCGAAGGGGTGGAACGTCTACGCCACCGCGCGGAAGACCTCTCAGCTGAAGGACCTGGAGGCCGCGGGCTGCAAGGTCCTGGCGCTCGATGTCACGGACGAGGCGTCCATGAAGGCCGCGGTGAAGGCCGTGGAGCAGTCCGAGGGCGCGGTCGGAGTGTTGATCAACAACGCGGGCTACTCGCAGTCGGGCGCCATCGAGGCGGTGTCGATGGAGAAGGTGCGCGCGCAGTTCGAGACCAACGTCTTCGGCGTGGTGCGGCTGAGCCAGCTCGTGCTGCCCGGCATGCGTCGCCAGGGCTACGGCCGCATCGTCAACCTGAGCTCCATGGGCGGCAAGCTCGTCTTCCCAGGCGGCGGCTACTACCACGCCACCAAGTACGCCATCGAGGCGCTCAGCGACGCGCTGCGCTTCGAGGTGAAGGGCTTCGGCGTCGACGTGGTGTTGATCGAGCCAGGGCTCATCCGCTCCGGCTTCAGCGAGGCCGCGGTCTCGTCCATGGCGACGAATGACGCGGAGGAGGTGTACACGCACTTCCACGACGCGGTCGCGAAGGCCACGAAGGAGTCCTATGAGAAGGGCCCGCTCGCGAAGCTGGCCGGCTCGTCCGACGACGTCGCGAAGGTCATCGCCAGGGCACTCACCGCGAAGAACCCGAAGCCGCGCTACACCGTCACGGGCTCGGCGACGCTGCTCTTGACCCAGAAGTCGCTGCTGACCGACCGCGCGTGGGACCGGTTCCTGGGCTCGAACTTCCCGCGGCCCGGTTCCAAGGCGGCTTGAGCCGCGCGCCAGGAGGGGTGGCCTCCATGTCGAGAGCATCGGACAGTGGGCCGGACGGCTACGGAGTTCCAGCGGTGCCCGGCCTGGGAAGAAGCTTTCCCAGTCGGGGCCCCTGGCTTCCCACCTCGTCCCGCGGCGCCGCTCCCCGGCGCGCGCGCCATCCCATGTTGAATGAATCTTCCAGGCATATCGAGTGCACGCAGACCCTCCCGAAGCACCTACCAACCGGGAGCGAGATGAAATTTTGGGGATTCTGGGGGCGCAGGAGCATGGGGACCCTGGCGGCGCTGGCGCTGCTGACCCATTGCGGGGGAGTGGACACGGGGGAGCAGGCCGCGCCGGAGGTGCGGCCAGAAACGCCCTCCGTCCTGCGACAGGGAGCGACCCTCTCCCAGGCCTTCACGGCGAGCGCCGACGCGCGCGTGGACGCGACGTCCCCTGCGAGCAACTTCGGCGGTGAGGACCGGCTCGTCGCGGACCTCTCCCCGCGGCAGGAGAGCTACCTGCGCTTCTCCGTCTTCGGGGTGACGGGCACGGTGACGCGGGCGGTGCTGCGACTGTACGCGCGCGACGGCACCTCGGATGGGCCGCGGGTCTACGTCCCCAGCGGGACGTGGACGGAGGGCGGCGTCACCTGGAGCAACCGGCCCTCCCCGAACACCGCCGCGCTGGCGGACGTGGGGGCCATCTCCAGTGGCACCCGGGTGGAGTACGACGTGACGGGCCACGTCCAGGGGAACGGGGTCTTCGACTTCGCCCTCGTCGGGGATTCGGGCAATGGGGCGGACTTCGCCTCCCGGGAGTTCGGCCAGGCGGCGCTGCGGCCCCAGCTGGTCCTCACCGTGGACGACGCACCACCGCCGCCCGCGGACTGCATGCCGCGCACGGACACCCGCCGCCAGCTCAGCTCCCCGTACGTGGACGGGTATGCCTCCCAGGCCGAGCCCACGCGCAGCTTCGGTACCGCGACGCGGCTGCTCGTGGACGCGGCGCCCCAGCGCTACGAGTCCTTCCTCCGCTTCAACGTCTTCATCCTGCCAGGCTGGAACGTGCGCGAGGTGAAGCTGCGGCTCCACGCCACCAACGGCACGTCGGACGGTCCGGTGCTCTTCCGCACCGCCAGCGGCTGGACGTCCGATGACTTCGACTGGAACAGCCGGCCCGCCATCACCGGCGGACCGGTGGGCAACGTGGGCGCCGTCAGCGCCGGCACCTGGGTGGAGTACGACGTCACGCAGGTGGTCGCGGGCACCGGCACCTACGGCTTCGCCCTGCGGCCCGAGTCCACCAACGGCGCGGACTTCCACTCGCAGGACTCGGCGTCGGCGGCGCTGCGTCCCCACTTGAGCATCCTCCTGGAGACGAACCCCTACTGCACCTACCGCGGGACGGGCGGCGGCCTCACCGGGTGGACCCGCCAGTACGGCGGCGCGGGCGACGAGCAGCTGCGCGCGATGGCCCGCGACGCCTCGGGCGGCTTCGTGTCGGCGGGCCAGTTCGGCGCGGAGCCCTTCCCTGGCGGCAACGGCTTCGCGCTCGCGCGCTACACCCCCGAGGGCGTGCCGCTGTGGACCCGCCAGGTCACCACCGCGAAGGCCTTCGTGGACGCCCTCACGGTGACTCCCGAGGGGAACCTCCTCGTGGTGGGGAGCTACCAGGGGGCGATGGACCTCGGCACGGGCCCGCTGCCCGCGGCCCCTGACGGCCCGTTCGCCCGGGGCCTCTTCCTGGCGAAGTTCTCTCCGGCCGGCAGCCGGTGTGGTCCCGCGGCTTCACCGCCTCCTACGTGCGGGGGGGAGTGCTCGAGGAGTGGCCCATCTTCCCGCGGTCGGTCGCCACCGACGCGCAGGGCAGCCTCATCGTCACCGGGGACTTCCACGGCATCATGGACCTCGGCGGGGGGCCGCTCTACGCGGGTGACCCCAGCGTCTACCCGACGCAAGAGGCCTACTCCGGCGCCTTCCTCGCGAAGTTCTCCTGGGACGGTCAGCACCGCTGGTCGCGCGTCTTCACGAACACCGACAACCAGCCGGTGACGAGCCTCTCGGTGACCACCGACAGCGCGGGCCACGTGCTCGTCGGCGGGGCGGCCAGCAGCGGCTCCGACCTGGGGGACGGCCCGCAGGGCGAGTCCGCGCCCTTCATCGCCCGGTATGACACCGGCGGCGTCCTGCTGTGGAAGCGGCTCTTCCCCGGCGTGTATGGCTACGTCACCCGCGTCCAGCCGCTGGAGGGGGACGCGATGGCCTTCATCGCCGACTTCAGGGGGAGCTTCCTGTTCGCGGGGCACATCTACGTCGGAGGGGACCCGGACCAGCCCAGCCAGGATGACATCTCCTCCTTCATCGGGACGCTGAGTGCCTCACAGGGGGACGGCTGGCTGCACGGCCTGGGAAATCGCACCTACCTCCAGAGGCTCGTCACGGGAGAGGGGGGCACGCTCACCGTCACGGGCGTGGGCTACGTGGACGACTGGGGCGGGGGCCTGCTGGGCTCCTACATCCACCAGATGACCTACGTCGCGCGCTACACGCGCGCGGGGGGCCACCTGTGGTCCCGGGCGCTGGACGCGAGCCTGACCCTGCCGCAGCTGGTGCAGCAGCCCGGGGGCGCGGTGCTCCTCGGGGGCGACTTCAGCCAGCCCTTCGTGCTGGACGGGACGACCTTCGTGCCGCGCGCCCGAGCGACCTGCTCTACCTGCGGCTCCAGCCGTAGGGCACGGCCGGAGCGCGAGCGGCCTGGAGGATGGACAGGCGGCGCGCGGGGGGCCCGGTCTTCGCCGATGCGGCGGAGGCCGGGGGCCCTGCTCCAGCCCCGGCTCCGCCCCCGCGCGAGGGAGCAGGTGGCGGTCGAGCGCAGGCGCCTCGGAACTCCGCGACGAACGTCAGCTCGCAGACCCGCTCGCGACACGAGAACACGTGCAGCGCCCCATCGAGGAACGGCCCGCCCTCGTAGTCGAGCAGGTGCAGCATCTCGCCGTGCGCGCAGCTCGGCGTCGCGTCGGCCTGGTCCCAGCCCGCCACGCCGCCGAGGCGAACTCCGCCCCAGCTCGCGCCGCCGCGCTGCTGCGCGAGCCAGTCGTCGTACTCCACGTCGACCTCCTCGAGTTGATCCGGATCGAAGTCCTCGGGGAACGGCCCGTCGAGATCGAGCGCATCGAAGCTGAAGAGCGCGCTCGCCGCGGTCTCCGGCGTGAGCTCCGAGCGACAGCGGCACCAGCTCGCCGGCGGTAGCTCGGTGGCCGGGGAGGAAGTCCGCGAGCACCGCCGGCGCGATCTGGCCGCACATCTCCAGCGGGCGAGCGCAGACGCCGCGGCCCGGCCAGCGCGGCTCGTCGAGCCAGGCGACGGAGCCGTGCGCGAAGCAATCGCCGGGGCCAGGATTGAAGTTCTCGGGCTTCAGGTAATGCGGCACCTTCAGAGCGACGCAGGTTGGCGCGGTCTCGCGGAGCTCGCGACGCCAGGGCGCGAACAGCGGGTGCGTGAGCTCGGCGCTTTCCTGGACTTGTCCAACGGCAGCAGGTCCGGGCGGTGTGACGGCTGGGGGTGGCGCGCGGACAGACGGAGAAGGCGTTCCTATGCGTCCTGAAGCCGCGCCCCTGACGATACCTGACAGTCCCTTGTCACTCCGGGGGGATAGGTCCTCTCCCTCCACCCGTACCTCCCTGAGGTCCGTCTTGAAGCTCTACTTCCATCCCCTGTCCGGAAACTCGCGCCGCGTGCTGCTCGTGGCCGCCCACCTCGACATTCCCCTCGAGCGCATCCTGGTGGACCTCACCACGGGCAAGCAGCGCGAGGCGTCGCACCTGGGCATCAACCCCAACGGGCGCGTCCCCGTCCTGGACGACGGCGGCTTCGTGCTCTGGGAGTCGCGCGCCATCATGGTGTACCTGGCCGAGAAGACCCCGGGGCAGACCCTGCTCCCGACGGACGCGCAGGGCCGCGCCGACGTGAACCGCTGGCTGTTCTGGTGCTCGTCCCACATGGCCCCGGCGAACACCGTGCTCGTCCAGGAGAACTTCGTGAAGCAGCGCACCGGCCGCGGGCCGCCGGACCCCGCCGAGGTCGCGCGCGGCGAGGCCCTCTTCGCGCAGACCGCGCCCGTGCTGGACTCGCACCTGGCGGGCAGGACGTGGGTCGCGCAGGATCGCCTGACGCTCGCGGACCTCTCGCTCGCCGCGTCGTTCGCCCTCGCGGGCCCTGCGCGCCTGCCCCTCGAAGGCTACGCGAACCTCCGGGCCTGGCTGGGGCGCGTGCAGGGGCTGGAGGCGTGGCAGCGCACCGCGCCCCCCTGATGACCGGACACATCAGCCCGTGACGGCAGTCACCAGGTCCTGCCTGGGGGAACGGAGGCCGCGCCACACGCGGCCCCAGTGAGAACAACGGGTTGGGCGCGCAACGGGGCTCCGAAGGGCCTGGCATGCCCGCTGCTATGGGTGGACTCAACGCTGAACGCGGTCCCCACCCTCTCCTTCCGAAACGAGCTCCCCCATGAAGATCTCCTCCGCTCGCGGTTCCTCCACCAACGCCATCCGCCGTCCCCCCGCGCAGGACCTCCCGTCTTCCAAGCCGAGCTCCCCCAACGCGCCCCAGAAGCCGGACGCCAAGCCCAGCTCGCCGAACGCGTCCCTGAAGCCGGACGCGAAGCCTTCCTCGCCCCACTCGCCGAACGCGCCCCAGAAGCCGGACGCGAAGCCCTCCTCGCCCAACGCTCCGAACGCGCCCCAGAAGCCAGACTCCAAGTTCTCCAGGTCCTCGCTGCTCGACGCCGCCACCCAGTTGCCGGACCTCGCCTCGCCCTTCCTGCAGACCGGCGCCCAGCTGACGGACCTCGCCTCGCCCTTCCTGCAGGGCGGCGCCCAGTTGCCCGGCGCCACGCTCTCCGCGCCCTCGCTGCCCAACGGCGCACAGCTGCCTGACTCCACGCTCGCCTCACCCACGATGCAGTCGCTCCAGACGGACGGCTTTTCTCCGGCCGGGGCCAGCAAGACCGAGAGCATCGGCAAGCTGCTGGAGGGCGTCGCCTCGGTGATCAGCAGCATCACCGAGCTGGTGCAGGCCGCCACCCAGGGCGTGCAGGGCGTGGCCCAGGGCGTGACGGGCGTCGTCGGCGCCGTTGGCTCCGCGGGCAGCTCGCTGTTGGGCGGCGCGACCGGCCAGGGCAGCGCGGATCCGACAGCCGGCATGAGCCAGGCCCCGACGCTCGAGTAACCCGGCGCCGCGCTCGCGCCCGTGTGCGAAAGCAGGGCGGCGATGGCGACGGCAGGTCCGGCGCTCATGGAGGAATCCCCCCATGCCGCTACGGTGAGGCAGCCGCCCGGACGCGCGGCAGCTTCACCACGAAGGTCGTTCCCTCTTCGTGCGAGGAGCGCACCATGACCTGGCCGCCGTGGGCGCGCGCGATCTGGTGGACGATGTAGAGCCCCAACCCCACGTTGCGCCCGCTGCGCTCCTGCTCCGCGCTGGCCCGCTGGAAGGGCTCGAAGAGCCTCGCGAGCACCTCCGCCGGGATGGGCGCGCCCTCGTTGTGCACCGTGAGCACCACCGCCTCCGGCAATCCCTCCAGCCGCACCCGCACCTCCGACTCCGCCGGGCTGTATTGCAAGGCATTGGCGAGCAGGTTCGCCGCGAGCTGGGCCAGCCGCTCACCGTCCGCCACGAGCTCGGTCTGCCCCTGCACCTCCCAGCGCAACCGGCGGTCGGGCCGCGCGACGCGCGACTCCTCCAGCACCTGCACCACCACGTCGCGCAGGTCCTGATGACTCGTGACGAGCGGCAACCCTCCGCCCATGCGCGTCCGCGTGAAGTCCAACAGGTCGCTCACCAGCCTCGTGGCCCGGGTCGCCGTCCGGCGGATGCGCTCCAGGATGTCGCGGGTACCCGCCTCCTCGCGGGCGCGACGCAGCCCCACCGCCGCCTGCATCAGGATGGCCGCCAGCGGGTTCTTCAGGTCATGGCTGACAATGCCAATCAGGTGACGCTCGTATTCGGCCCGCATCCGCTCGTCGGTGACGTCCCGGGCAATGGACAACACCGACAGCACGTTGCCCCGCGCATCACGCTCCGGGAGCAGGCGGGACTCCATCACCCGCTGCCTCTCGAGACCCGGAAACGCGAACTCGATGACCACCTCGCGGCCGGTGAAGGCTTCGTCGATGGCGGCGCCCCACTGATGGACCCGCTCCGCGGGCATCCCCAGCTCGGCGTTGGTCTTCCCCAGGAAGTGCTCCACCGGCTCGGTCGTGAACCGGCGGATGCTGGGGCTGACGAAGATGTGGCGGTGCTGCCGGTCAAACCGGGCCACCACGTCCGGAAGGTGCGCCGCCAGCCGGCGAAACCCCTCCTCCGCATGCTGAAGCCGCTGGTGGAGCTGCTGGGTGCGCAGCTGCGACGTGACGCGGGCGATCAGCTCCGACGGATCATACGGCTTCGTCACGTAGTCGTTCGCCCCCGCCAGGAGGCTCTCCACCACGTCCGCCTTGCTCCCCGCCCCAGTGAGCATCAACACCGGCAGCTCCGCCGCGTCCAACTGGGCGCGAAGGAAGCGCAGCAGCTCGATGCCCGGAATCCCCGGCAGGTTCAGGTCGAGCAGCACCAGCGCGGGACGTGCCCCGAGCGCCAGCTTCTCCAGCATCGCCGGGCCCTCGGCGAAGGCCTCCAGCACGCAGTGCCCCTCCAACACCCTCCGGGCACGCTCACGCTCGAGCGCGCTGTCCTCCACCAGCCACACCACCGGCAACGCGTCCTCTCCTCCCTCGCGGGAGCGTCGTCCGCCATCCGGGGGCGACGGCAACGGCGGCGGCGAGACGGGCGGTGATGGCGAAAAAGACGCCTGCAAAGGACTCCCTCCATGACCTCGTGACCCGCTGCCCCTAGGACGGTCTACTGGCGGCCTCGGTTCCAGGTCAATGTGTCTTCGCCAGGGACGCCCTGCTCAAGGGCCGAGCGGTCTGCGGCCGTGTGGAAAGGGCGCCTATCAGACGGCTGCGTGCAAGGCGGGGGGGCGGCGCAGGAGGCGAGGCGTCGGTTCACGCCACCGACGTATCCGAAGCCCAACCATCCCATGGGATTGCTGGGCTGTTTCACGGGCTCGGAGGAACAGGAAACTCACTTGCTTGCCGTGCCCTTGAAAACACCTGCAATCCGCGAGGATGCGGGAGGTGCCAGGGTTGGACCCGGCCTGCGGGGTGGCAGGCCGGGCCCATGCGCCGTGAGACGACAGGCCTCAGAACGTGTAGGTATAGCGGATGTAGCCCTGGTAGTTGATGACCACGAATTCACAGCTGACCATCTTCGCGAAGCTGCTGTGATTCTTGACCATGTGCTCCTCCGCGGCCTTGCGTTGCTCCGAGTTGCAGGACACGCCCGACTCCCCGCTCGCCTTCACTTCAAACTCGTCGGCCATGGCGCCCTGGGCCTGGACCGTGCGCGCGTTCTCCGGGATGGCCTCCGTCGCCGCGTCGCCTGTCGTTGCTTCCGATTCGACGCCGCCACAACCGAGCATCAGTCCTCCGGCCAGAATTCCCACGGCGATCCGCATGTGCATTTGTCTTCCCAGGTAGAGGTTGTTCTTCCGTCGCGATGAAGCAGGCACGGCGCAAAGCAGACTTCATGCCAGCCATCGCGGATTCCAGCCTTCCCAGGACTTCCAGAGCGTGGCGATTGTGATTCGTGAATGGAGATGTGTCAATTCACGTCACAGGGCCCCGCCTGGCTGTAGCGCTTCGCGCCACAGGCAGGCCGCTACACCGCCGGGAGCTTCACCCGTGACGGGGGCCTGCCTTTGCGCGCGGGCGGTGACGGACGCCACCGCCCGCTTCGGTCCTTCAGGGACTACTGGATGGTGTACGCCACCGTGCCGCTGCAGCTCCCGCTGTTGTAGCAGCCGGCGCGGATCTGGTAGGTGCCCGCCGTCGTGGCCTTGAAGCTCGCGTAGGACAGCGTGCCGCAGGCGTCGTCATTCGAGGCCACCTGGGTGGCTCCGTTGTACAGGCGCAGGTACGTGTCACCCGTGCCGGAGGCGCCCGGCACCGTACAGGTGCCGAACTTGAGGGTCTGCCCGGCGGCCAGGGTGACGTCACGGTTGACGGTGTTCTGGCTGGCGCTGTTGGTGTTGGTGGCGGTGAAGGTGAACGTCACCGGCGTCGGGGGAGGCGGGTAGCCCGCGCACAGGCGCGTGCTGGTCGCCACGGCGCAGTACTCGTCAATGGCCGGCCGAACGTAGGTGATGTCCTCGCCGCGGCAGCCCGTCTCCGTGCAGGTGTTGACGACGTTGCAGCTCCCGCTGGCCTTGTAGTCGGTCTCGCCGCGCACCAGGATGCCGGCCACCGTGTAGCCGTTGTTCTCGTACACGCCCGAGCCCGAGTTGCCGCCGAACGTGTCCGTGGTGCCCACGAAGTAGTCCAGCGTGCCCGCGCGCGCATCACGCACCGAGCCGCCCGAGTCGATCTTGAAGGGAATGCCGCTGCCCGAGCCGATGACCGTCACGTTGGTGCCCACGGGCAGCGCGGCGTTGCCCGCGCGAATGGGGGCGGGCGTGAAGCGCGGGGTGGCTGGCCGGTCCAGCCGGACGATGGCGAAGTCCAGGTTGCGGCCGCCCACCGTGGCCTGCTGGCGCGCGACAATCGCCTGGCAGGAGAAGATGTCCGCGGTCGTCACCGTCCGCAGGGTGCCGGCGGCGGTGCGGTAGAAGTTGAAGACGAAGCGCGTGCTGGTGCAGGCCGACGCGCTGGTGATGCAGTGGCCCGCCGTGAGCACCAGGTCATCGTCGATGAGCGTGCCGGAGCAGAACGCCGGGGTCGGGTCATCCAGGAAGCGCTCGGAGGTGCAGAGGTTGTACGCGGAGCGCAGCGTGGACGCGTTGAAGGTGACGTTGTTGGGGTTGGTCGCGTTGAAGTCCGAAGGGTTCATCAGCGCGACGGTGGACTGCTGAGCGCGGGCGCGCAGCGTGGCGTTCGCGTGCGCGTACACGTCCGTGCGGTTGTCGGTCCCGTAGACGACGGGCTGCTTCTCCGTGCCCAGGGGAGCGTTGTCGGTGGGCTCGGCCTCGGGGCCGGACCACAGGCCACGAGGGAAAGGGTACACAGCAGCGTTCCGAGCAGCGTCCTACGGCCGGAAGTCCGGGGGATTCGCATGTGCTGAACACTCCTTGAGGGTGAGGACCGCCCGCCCGGTGGCAAGCAGCGGACTGCATGGTCGCGCCAACCGCGCACTCCACGCAATATGCACTTAACCAGAAGTCGCAGCTTCCCATGAATTAACAGCAGGCGAGCTGTGCGCCCCTGCACCGTACCGGGTTGCTCAGCGCATCCGCGGCACCCACGCGCCATGAAACCCGGCGGGCACCCGGCGCGGCAGGTGAACGGTCGCGACGGGCTCCGCGTCGATCTCGCGCGCGTCGAGAATCACGAGGTCGCTGGAGTCCGTCGCCGCACGATAGACCACCACCATCAGCCAGCCGTCGTCCTCGTCGACGCCCCCGGGGCGCGGCACGAACACAGGCTCGCTGTTCTGGTCGCCGGGCGGCAACGCGTAGCGCGTCGTCGCGCCGCGCTCGTGATCGAACCGGACCACGCCGCGCATTTCAACGGGGGTCGGCTGCTCGGTCGCATACAGGTAACGGTAGGGGCGCCCCGTCCGGCTCTCGTTGATGCGCGGCAGTTCGATCCCGCCGTCGCTGAGCGGCCCTTCGTCGACCCGGCCGGTCGCCGTGTCGATCACATAGCGCCACAGCACGCCGACGGGGTTGTCGGCGAACCCGCCCGTGCTCGCGTCGAGCCGCAAGAACCACGGGTAGCGGACCGCATCGAGCACGACACATGCTTCGTCGCGGTCGTACGCGTTGACGACATGCTGGATGAAGCAAGGCTCGATGCCGAACCAGCGCACGTCGCCGCCGTACCGAGGGAGCACGCCGATGCGCGCCTGCCGGTCATCGTGCCAGCGCAGCGGCATCCGGTGGCCCTGCTTCAGCAGCGAGAAGTCGTACCCGACATTCAGGTCGAGCAGCAGGCTGCGGGTCGCGGTGATCGCGAGGTCGTGCATCATCGACGGCGCCGGCACGTCGACAACGACGTCGACGCGCTGCACACCCTGCGCGTCCGCGACACCGTAGCGCAGCCACGGCGCGCGCCAGTCCGCGCGAAACGCGATGAGCTCGCCCGTCAGCGGATCGACCTTCGGATGCGCGGTCATCCCGCCGGCAACCCCGGCGTGCCGTCGGGGCGCGCCGAGCGAATCGAGCTCGGCCGTGATCGCGAACGGCGCCCCACCCTCCGCCAGCGCCAGCACTTCGCCCGCATGCTGCAACACGCTCACGTTCGGGTTGGTGTCGGGCAGGTGCGGCGCCTGGGCGGGCGAGTGCGCGTCGGCCCAGCGGCGCGTGCGCGCCCAGCGGTTCCGGTAGCTGACCGCGCGGCCCTCCTCGAATGCAATCGCGTGCAGCATCGCCGCTTCCGGCCACCACGACAGCACGCCGTTGCCCTCGAAGCGGCCGCGCAGTGGGTTCGGACCGTTGCGCAGCAGCGTTCCGTCGAGCTCGCGCGGGATGACTCCTGTGACGGACAGGTCGACGAGGTCGACCTCGTCGGCGACCGGAGCGACGGCGCCGCGGTTCAGATCAAATGCGGTCATGACGCCATTTCTACCCGGGCATAAATGCGCCGTCAATTTCACCCGGGTAAAACAGGGCGACCCACCTGGGGCAACAAGGGGTGCGCGCCATCGTTGCCAATGGCGGTGCGGTGCTGCAAGGCTGGCGCCGCGTCTGGTGTCGTGAGACGCCAAGGCGAATGAAGACAGGAGCGAAATCATGACGCCCCCCGTGAACAAGACCGTCCTCTGCCTCTGGTACGAACACAATGCCGAAGAAGCGGCTGCGTTCTACGCCCGCACCTTCCCCGGCAGCTCCGTTGGCGCCGTCCACCGCGCACCGGGTGACTTCCCGGACGGCAAGGAGGGCGATGTTCTCACGGTGGAGTTCACAGTGCTGGGCTTCCCGTGCATCGGCCTCAATGGCGGCCCCGCCTTCAAGCACTCCGAAGCCTTCTCGTTCCAGATCAGCACCCGGGATCAGGAGGAGACGGACCGCTACTGGAACGCCATCGTCGGCAACGGCGGGCAGGAGAGCCAGTGCGGGTGGTGCAAGGACAAATGGGGAATCTCCTGGCAGATCACCCCTGCCGCCCTGACGGACGGCATGAGCGATCCGGATCCGGCCGCGCGCAAGCGGGTGTTCGCCGCGATGATGGAGATGCGGAAGATCGACATCGCGGCGATCAATGCGGCGCGTAAGGGCTGAGGGCGGGTCAACCTGGAGCTGAGCAGCCCCTGCCCTTCGGGCGGGCGAGGGCAGGTGCAGAGGTGCCCAGGAACGCGGTCAATCAGGCGGGACGAGGTTCGTCACCAGGCTGGGGAAGGCGGAGAACTCCATCCGTTCCTCAGGCACGCTCCCATTCGGCTCCGCCAGCCGTACCGCCACCAGTTCCGCACCGGGAATCACCACGAGGAACTGCCCCAGCGACCCGAGCGCGGCATAGCCGAGGATCGCACCCGCCACCTGGGAGCGCGGTTCGAGCGGCGCGGCCTTCTGCACGAACTCCATGAAGGGCGCCATGCCGCCCAGCGCCGGGACCAGCCCCGTCATGAAGTCCTCCTTCGCCAGGGGGCGGCCCCCCTAGGGGCGCAGGCGCGCCACGAGCTCCTCGGACAGGCCTTGGGCTTTCGCCCGATCCAGCATCTCCGGCTCGATGACCTTCACGGCCTTCTCATACAGCGACCACCACAGCAGTCCGCCCGTCGGACTCAGGGCTGGAACGGAGGGCGTGGTGCACTCTCGGATCCACGCCTCGCTCAGGATGCGCCGGCCCTGCCACTGGCCTCGCTGGAGCAGCAGTTGGCCCAGCTTGGCGAAGTCGAGCGGATGCATGCGCAGACCCGACATGCCCAGCGGGTTGCCAGCGGGGTCCTTCTGCCATGCCACGTCCCGGATGCCGAGCGGTGCGAAGAGACGCCGGAGCAGGTACGCATCCAGCTTTTCTCCCGATGCGCGCTCCACCACGCCCGCGAGCAGGTTGACGGCCTTGTTGTTGTAGAAGAAGCGACTGCCCGGCGCGTCCATCACCTCCGCATCCAGCGCGTAGCGCACGAAGTCCGGGGAACGGTAGATGTCCATCGCGGTGCGCTGGGCCTCGAGCCCCGACGTGTGATTGAGCAGGTGGCGCAGGGTCACCTGGGCCTTGCGGCCCTGCTTCCACTCCGGGAAGAAGGTGGAGACAGGAGCGTCCGCGGAGGGAATCCTCCCCTCGTCGATGAGCAACCCGATGGCGAGCGCGACCACGCCCTTGGTGGCGGACATTGTCTCGATGCGCCGGGTATCACCGCCGAAGTACCACTCGCCCACGAGGCGGCCGTGGCGCAGCAGCACCAGTCCGGAGGTGCCGCTCTCCCCTGCGGCCTTCAGCAGCGCGGCCAGTGCGTCCGCGGACAGGCCCTCGACCTCGGGCGTGCTCGCGGGCAGCTCCCTCCCCACGTGGCCCTCGGCGCGGATCCGCCGGGCGTTCTCCTGGACCCGCCTGACGATGGCTTCGAACGCGGGTTGGGCGCGCAGGGCGGAGAGGCTCGGATCCTTCCGCACGCCGCCCACGTCCGACAAGCCCGCGTTGGAGCTGTGCCGCATCCAGGCGAGCCCCTTCGCCGCGTCGCCCGCGTGGGAGGCAGCGGCTGCGGCGCCATAGGCGACGAAGGGGTCGTGGTACCCGCTCGCCCAGGTGCCTTCGTACAGCGCGAGCGCCTTCGCGAAGTCCCCTCCCTGGAGGGCCTGCTCCGCATCGATCAAACGCTGGCGGATTTCGGGTGAAGGCTCCCACTGCTTCAACAGGGAGGACTCCGCGGGCCTGTCATCGGGCGCATGGGCGCAAGCGCCCAGCAGGGAACACATCAGGACGAGCAGCAGCGAACGTCGCATGCGAGGCTCCAGCGAGAGGACAGGTCGGATCCGTCCTCTGTCTACGAATGGCCACCGTTGCTCATTTCCACGGGGGCTCACCGGCGGGCGTGGTGAGCCTGGACTCGAACCATTGGCAGACCGTGGCGGCTCCGCGCGCGGTCGTGGAGGGTCAGCAACGGCGCCCTCGACCGCTTCCAGGCTGCCATTGGAGTCGGACGGTCGCGGGTGCCATCGCTGCGAAGTGGCGGTGGCACCCGCGTAGGGGACGCGCCATGACGACCCTGTCAGGAACGAACGGGCCCGGGCACCCGTCCCCAGAGGGAGCGGGGCTCTGCACTGGTCTTGCACTGGCAGCGCGGCTCACCGGTGGAGGAGGTTCCCATGCGATGGATGCGCACGTTGTCTTTGGGTGTACTGGCGATGCTGGGCGGCTGTACCGCGAGCAAGGTGGAGGAGGACCTGGACATCGTCCTGAAGGGACGACTCGTTGACGAAGCTGGCACGCCGCTCCCGGAAGCGCTGCTGAAGCTCTACCGCAGCGAGAACTCCTCGTGCGCGTTCGCGGCCTTCTCATCGAGCTGGAGGTCGGTGAAGACCCGAGCCGATGGCACCTTCGAGCTCGACCTGCTGGGGGCGGACACCCGCAACGGGAGCATCGCGCGCTGCTTCATCGTCCGTTCGCCCGCGCAGTCCCAGGGAAGGAGCCTCTCGGCCTACTTCCCCATCCAGCAGGCGGAGGTGGCGCTGCCCACCTTCCAGGAGTGGACCGGCACACTGACGGCCACCGCGGAGGCGCAGGGGGTGAGCGTGAGCTTCCGGCCCCTGTCCGCCACTCACGGTGCCGGGAACGATGAGCACGTGCTGTCCATCCGCCCGTCGGGCCTCAGGGAGGCCTGGCAGGTGATCAAGGCCTCCTCACCGGTCCACCTGAGCGACGACGTCCTCGAGGACGCGGAGGGGCTCAAGGCCTCCGTCATCGTCGAGCGCGACGCGAAAGCGGGGGGCGTGACGGTCGGCCTCTCCTACTCCAGCGACGAGGTGGCCCTGCCTCGCCGCGCTCGCGTCCCGGCAAGCCGTGGCGCGGCGTGCACCTACCTGAACGCCGAGACGCCCTGCCGCATCACCAGCGGCGACCTCGGCGGGCTCGTGCTCTTCCAGTCGGGAGTCCGGGAGGTCGCGGTGCAGCTCTCGCGGTCCGTGGTGCCGCGCAAGGCCGTGCTGCGCAACTTCGAGGTGTCAGGGATCCTGAACGAGCTGGTGCTGGAGGGGAGCGCCGACGGCACCCAGTGGATGCCCCTGGCCAACCTGCTTGGCGGCGCCGGTGTGCAGCCCTTCATGGAAGTGGACCTCACGGGAACGACACCGGTGTCGCAGGTTCGTGTGCGGGCAACCCCACAGGAGGCAACGGGAGAATTGCGCTCGCTGGGGCAGCTCTCCCTCTTCGAGTAGCGAGTCGACGGCCACGAGCCGCGGCGGGTCGGGCGGTTTTCATTCAATGACAGCCATCCGGACCCGAACCGCCCGCGCCTCAGCGCAGTTCCTGGGCGAACTGCTCACGATAGCGCCCCTGGAGCGTCTTCAGCGCCTCCGCCATCCCCACGGCGCGGTACTGCTCCGCCAGGAGTTGCCACGCTTGCCTGTGCAAGGGCTCCAGAGCCACGACACGCTCCAGGTGGGTACGCGCCTCCTCGCGGGCCCGACGCGGAGGCCAGCCATCCCAGGATGAAGTGCGCCTGCACCGCCTCCTCGTGCGCGGCCACGGCCTGCCGACACGCCGCTTTCGCAGGCCCCGTCCTGTCAGCGCGCAGGTGGCCTTCGCAGTCCAACACGTGCAGCACCGGCGCACGCGGGAACTCCCGCCTCAGCCAGGTGAGTCGTGCCTGCGCCTTCGTCGCCTGCCCCTTATCGAGGGAATCCTCGACCTCCTTCGCCGCGCGGATGAACTCCCCTTCCCGCTCCACCGCGACACCGCACACGGAGACATCCACCGGGAGCGCCTTCCAGCGTCGAGCCTGCCGAGCCCAGGTCCGCAGAGGCTCGGTCCGAGAGTCATTGCCCGCCTTCTGGGTGGCCTGCTCCGCCCACGTGAGCGAGGAGGTCTCCTTGAAGAAGGCCGCGAGGTCTCCCCAGACTTCCGGCGGTGTTCCAGGGTTCGCTTCCATCCGTTGCCGTGCCCGCACGAGCTGGCCTTGCGCCTCCAGGTGCTGCCCCTGTTGGAGGGCCAGGGTCGCGAGCTGGAACAAGGGGGCGGGCTCGGAGGGGAACTTCTCGGCGACGGACTCGCACTTCTCCCGGGTCGCCGGCAGCTTGGGGGCGACACGCGTGTCCAGGTAGCAGGCCAGCCTTTGGACTTGGAAGTCCTCCGGGTAGCGTCGCGCGAGGGGCTCCATCTGCTGGGCGGCGACCTCCACGCGGCCCTCCTTTTCGAGCGCGAGGATTTCGTTGAGCCGGCGCCGGTCCTCCGGAGGCAGGGGGGCCTGGTGCTGGTGAACGACCAGCGGCGCCTTGCCCTCGCGGACCTTCGCGAGCCATTCGACGACAGCCTCCTTCTCCGGTCCCTCCCAGTCCGGCGAGGACGTCGAGGCCAGCAGTGCCCCCAGCTCGGTCGCCCAGGCCCGCGCGGCAGCGTCATCGCGACGACCCGCCGAGGCATGGCGAAGGCTGGTCTTGAGCAACGCCAGGGTCTGCGATGCGAAGGCCGCCTGATTCGGGGCGTAGCTCGGGAACATCATCCAGTGCGAGCTGCGCACGTGGAATGCCCCCAGCGTGTGCGCCCACTCGTGGAGGAAGATGGACGTCTCCTTGTGCATCTTCCGCTCCTCGTAGAGCGTCTGCCGCTCGTCCTGGGGCAGGTGGGTCAGCGCCTCCATGATGGCGCGGACCTCCTCCGGGTTTCCCATCTCGCGCAGCACGCAGTGGCGCCCGAACAGCCGGGCCATGCCCAGCTCATGCTGCGCGGAGGAGAAGAGCTTGAGCGCGGAGACGAAGCCGACCACCAGGTCCACGTCCTCGCCCGGATCCCTCTGCTCCAGCGCGGTCAGTGAACCCTCCAACTCGCCCTCGACGCCTCGATGCGCCCACTCGCGCGTCGACTCGAGCTCGAAGACAACGCCCAGCGGCCCCTGCATCACCGCGCTCGCGCGCTGCAACTGGGACACGACGCTGCTTCGCCAGCGCACCACCTGCTCCCGATAGTCCGAGTCCGCGTAGACCCGGACCCGAATCTTCCGGACCGGCTCCGTCGAGGGCTGCGACGAGGACTCCAACTTCGCTGGTGCGAGGGTTCGCGCCTGTTCCCGTGCGTAGTCCACGGGTCGCTTCACACACGACACGCCGAGGGCACAGCCCCACACCACCAGCAGGGCGACACGCGCCGCCAATCCCATGACACGACCTGTGCTCATGGCTCCCTCCCATACGCGAAATGCGTCAGGATCGCACCTGACTCCCAGCGCTAGCGCACGTCGCGTGAGATGGCTGGCCTGACGCATAGGGCGAATAGAAGGCCTGTTGAGGGTGGGGCTGGTGCAGAGGTGCCGAGGAGGGACGCTGATGGGTGCCGCGAACCGTGAGCCAAGCCGGTGCAGAAACGGTGCAATCCTCATGGGGCACACGCCCGCCACATCCGCCGCAGGCGAACACGTCCAGCGCGAAACTCCGGCTTGAGCGACCCGGCCCCATCCAGCCGCGAACGCGTGCTCCTGCCTCGTCGCTGCTAACAGCTCCTAACAAATGCCAGGACAGAGGCGTCGTAGGAGCATGACGCAGCAGCCGAGGACGAGAAAGCCGAAGTGGACATCATCCCTGCGCTCGTCACGGACGCGAAGGCGGCGCAACTGGTTCTTCCAGGCCAGCGAGCGTTCCACGACCCAGCGGTAGCGACCGAGCCTTTCCTTGGACTCAACGCCGGGACGCGCGATGCGGGCGGCAATGCCGCGCAGGCGAAGCCCGCTCCGGTTCTTCCTGGAGGCGTAGGCCTTGTCGGCGTGGAGTTTTCCCGGGCGAAAGCGGCGCTGCCCCGAAGGCATCCGCACCGCGGGCACGGAGTCGACGAGGGGGAAGAGTTCGTGCGTGTCGTGGACGTTGGCGGCTGTCACCGATTCGGTCAGTGGCAGGCCATGGGCCTCTACGAGAAGATGATGCTTGCTACCCGCCTTCGCTCTATCCGTCGGGCTTGGGCCCGTGAGGCCCCCCTTTTTGACGCCCGCACGGACGAGGAGTCGATGGAGGCGCGGGAGAGGTCCACCCTGCCTCGCAGTCCCAGCTCATCCAGTAGCCGCGCCTGGAGCTGTTCCCACACGCCGGCCCGGGTCCATTCCTCCAACCTGCGCCAGGCTGTCATGCCCGACAGGCCGAACTGCTTGCGAGGCAGCATCTCCCAGGGGATGCCGCTCCTCAGCACGAAGACGATGGCCTCTAGCGCCGCCCGGTCGTCTGCACGAGGGCGGCCCAGCTTCTTCTTCGGCCGAGGCGGAGGCAGCAGGGGCGCCACGCGCTGCCAGAAGGCGTCGGGAACGAGTTCACGGACCATGTCCCTCAAGCTGAGGATGCCCGTTGCCAACGGCCAGCTCAGCCCTGACTTTCGTTAGGTGCTGTAAAGGCGGCCCTGGGCGGAAGAATATTCTCTTCGTCGGCCACGAAGCTGCGGGGGAGAACCTCGCGGGACGCTATGCGCTGGCCGCCATCTGCGAGGCTAACAGCGCCAACCCCGAAGACCACCTCGCCAACGTGCTGCTGCGCGTCAAGACGCACCCGAACGCTCGCATCGGGAAGCTGCTTCCGCGCGAGAGGGAGCAGCTACGCACCGCCGCTGCATCCTAATGCTTCGCGATTCCGTCTATCGCGCCGCTCGTCACCGCACGCATCCCGTCCGCCTTCAAGCGATCCGCCACGTCGTTGGCCGGAGGGCTACAGGACCGGGACGCTGCGGCAGGTGCGGTGATCCCGCGTGCCTCCAAAGACTCTCCCTCGTTGAACGAGGTCTGGGCGGATGAGGGCTACTAGGGGCCCGTGGTGGCGCGGACGCCGCGAAGAAGGCCGGATTGAAGCTGGAGATTGTCCGGCATGCCGAGGAGGACAGAGATTTCGTTGTGTAAAGCACCGCTGGGTGGTGGAGTGCACCAACGCGGGGATGACACGCCAGCGGCGACTGTCTCGCGACTACGATCATTCGTCCGAAACCCGCATCCACATCGCAATGTCCGGCCCCATGATGCGCCGCCTTACGTAGCGACTCAATTCAACAGACTCTAAGGGCTTCAAGTCACGCATGACTTCGGGCATGATTGGAGCGCCACCTTCTTTGCATGGAATCCAGGCCAAGGACAAATGGACCCCCGCTCTCTTTCAATCATTATTTTCCAGGTGGAATATGACCCATACAACACGGACCTGTCCGAAGAACAGGCCTTGCGACAGGTATTTGGATTTACTGGTCCTGTACTATTGAGGCACAGATCAAGCATTGAGTACGTCACGGGAAACTATCAAAAAACTAAGAAGCGCTGGGCTGGGGAATTCGGAAGCCAACGCCAAGCCCTCCCGCTGTCAGTCGACAAAAATCGAGAAAACGGATACGTTTTCGCAGTCTCAGGAGACGCAATCAGAACTTCCGAGAGCGTATCTGCATTCGTCTACGATCCGCACGAGCATGTGATTGCTTACTGGGAACGGGCTCAACTTCCATACACCCGACTGCAAAGCTATGTCGACGCCGCCGCCAGCGCAAACGGGCGGACTTTTCGAATCACACTGCAGCCCCAAAAAGAGGCGCGAACAATAACCAGCTGGCTCGAGCACTTCGACGTCATAGACAATCTCAAATTAACATATCGCCACTCTCAGAGCCCCGGAAATCAACTTGTAGACGAATGGATTGAAGCTTCAAATGCTGAAGAGGTAACCGAATCGGTTCGTGCCCCCAAAGGGGAATCCTTGAACA
The DNA here is from genome assembly GCF_046520365.1 of Corallococcus sp. 4LFB. Lineage (NCBI taxonomy): Bacteria > Pseudomonadati > Myxococcota > Myxococcia > Myxococcales > Myxococcaceae > Corallococcus > Corallococcus sp. 4LFB. Next base: position 16,754 of record NZ_JBKGHJ010000019.1, on the reverse strand, counting down.
TACAAGGACTCACAGGCGACACACCCATTGGCAAGGTTGTAAATCACATAGAGGTCAACGATAAAAATGGAAGAGCACTAATCAAAGGCGAAGTCGGTGGCGAACAGCTAACGGTAAGCACTCATGACGAAGTCCAGCGCCACAAAATCAAAGCGGAAGCACGACCCAAAGCCGTCATATTTGCCTTGTTCCTGCTTCTGGACAGCATTTCACGTAGACGTTGAGCCCTTGTCGCCCTTCTTCTTGGCGGCTTCGACGCGAGCATCCCTGGAAATATCCGCCAGCCCCATCAAGTAAAGCCTGAATACAAACAAAAGAGTATTCAGCTCAGCAAAGCCACCAAGGATGCCTACAAAAATAGCAACGGGCCGAATCTCGGGATACCAGTCTCCATAGAATGTGAGCAAAGCCCCGCCGCTCAAGCCCCAAAGAAGAGACCATGCGAATGCGGCCGCAAAGTTAGTGATTACGCTTGGTTTTTTTGTAATGAGTGGCTTAAGAACGCTCTGTCCTGGAAGCGTTATGCTTACACTCAGTAGAGTCCCCAGCAGGAATGCGCCAGTAAACAGAATCTTTCCTGCATCACTGGCACGAGACTGGTCGTGAACGACGGTCTCGCTACCAGTAAAGCTCCACATATATATTGTCAGCAAGATCGCAAGTGTGCTCCATCGGCCGTCCTCGGCAAGCTTGCCTTTTGCTTTGCGCCCCCGAGACTGTCTCCAGCGTTGAACGAGCACGGGAATCGGCCACGGGACCAAATAGTTCCAAGACTTGTCCGTATTCAGCACCTTAAAAAACCACCATCGGCTACCAATCAGTTCACGCAGCTCCTTGTCTTGCTCTTCCGGCGTTTTGGTCGGCGGCAAACCCACGGTATCACCAAGTCCTGTTCCTAATTCTGTTCCCGTTCCCGTCATAGATACTTTCTCAAACCAACACAACACCCGGCAATCTCGAGTCTACCTAGAAATCCATGGAGTTCAGGCGCCACAGAAAAACAGAAAAATCATTGTCATCTCAAAAATAGTCGCTGCATAGCGGACTGCTAACTACGCCGCGTCCACACCTCAGCAGGTACTCCAGATAGCCAACCGCCTAGGAGCGTTCATGCCACGAATGCTAATCTGGAACTCTAACACTGCATTGTCCCTACATCGGATATCCCTCCCTTCTGGCCGGGACATTGTACGCCGACAAGTTCCCCGCCCGCATCGAAGCCTCCTTCCGCGCGAACCGCTCGACTTGCTCTACTGCGTCATCCGGATCCGCCCGGTCGAAGATGTAGCGCGGGTCGAACTCGCGGTAATGGGCGCGTCCAGTTGCCTCCGCGTCTGGCCCGGTGATGCGCAGGTCGTGCGTCATTGGGTCCTTCTTCCGGAGCGACGCAGGCTCCGCGTCGTGCCTGCAGAAGCGACCCATGCCCGAGTCCAGGATGAGCAGCTAACCCTCGGGCAGATTCACCGCGCCCAGCACCACGGATGCTTTGGGCGAAGAGAAGGCCTGTTGCGGGGAGGGGCGGGTGCAGAGGTGCCGAGGAGGGACTCTGACGGATGCCGCGAGCTGTGCGCCAGGCCAGTGGCGTAGCCGTGCAGCCTTCATTGGGCACACGCCCGCTCAGGCCGCGCACCCCTCTGGGGTGCGGCAGGGGGATTGGACATGGACCGAATGGGCGGCATTCGAAGCGTCCGGAACGCGCTGTTGCCGAGCCGCAGGACTTCGGCGATAGCTTATTCATCCCCTGGCCCTATGCAGCGGGCCCGACGAGCGTGAACGGATCGGGGATGACGACGCGGATCGCCGCGACGAGCTCGGGCTCGAGCCGCGACCTCTCGGTGTCCCAAGTCATCTGCAAGGCGGCACGCAGCCTCTGGAAGAGATGAATGAAGTAGAACGGAGACCGACCATTGACGTTCATGCCGGGGAGGCGGCGACTCATCGAGTGTGCTTCGACCCGCATGGGCTCGAAGAACGACATCCCGGTCGCCAGCTCGATGCACTTCTCCACTTCGCGTTTGGGATGAATCGCGGCGAGCAGGAGCAGCATCGCTGGCGGATTGTCGCTCGCCAGCCAGGCGGCCGTGACCGTCACACGATCGACGCCGAGGTCCTGCGGCAATGACCAGTCGCGGTTGCGGCCGGGCATCTGCTCCATCAGGTCGGTGAGCGTACGCGGCGTCGTCACGCGACGAGGATACGGCAGCGAGCAGGGAGAAGCACCCACACGATTCGGCAGGGGCGCAGCGTGCGCTTCAGTGCTACTCCATACCGCCATGTCCGGCGACTCACCCTCCCCCACCCCCGGCGGCTTGCCCACCCTGCGCTTCCCCCCCGAGCTCCCCATCTCGAGCCGGGTGGAGGACATCACCGCGGCCATCAATGGCCATCAGGTGGTCATCGTCGCGGGGGCCACCGGCTCGGGGAAGACGACGCAGCTGCCGAAGGTCCTGCTCGCCATGGGGCGCGGCCGCCCGCGCCAGATTGGCGTCACCCAGCCCCGGCGTATCGCCGCGACGAGCGTGGCGGCGCGCGTGGCACGCGAGCTCGGCACGGAGCTGGGCACGGACGTCGGCTACCAGATCCGCTTCGAGGACCGTTCGTCCAAGCGGACGGCCGTGAAGTTCATGACCGACGGCGTCCTGCTCGCGCAGATCCACGGCGACCCGCTCCTGAGCCGCTACGACACCATCGTGCTCGACGAGGCCCACGAGCGCAGCCTCACCATCGACTTCCTGCTCGGGTGGCTCAAGCGCATCCTCCCCAGGCGCCCCGACCTCAAGGTGGTGGTCAGCTCGGCCACCATCGAGACCGAGCGCTTCTCGCAGTTCTTCGGGGGCGCTCCGGTCATCCAGGTGGAGGGCCGGACCTTTCCGGTGGACGTGCTCTACGAGCCGCCCCCCGACGACGCCGAGCTCGCCGACGCCGTCGCCGATTCGGTGGCGAACGTCATCTCGCTCGACCCGGACGGGGACGTGCTCGTGTTCCTCCCCGGCGAGCGGGAGATCCGCGAGGCCGAGAACGCCCTGAACGCACGCGAGCTTCGCGGCACCGTGGTGCAGCCCCTGTATGCGCGCCTGTCCGCCGCCGAGCAGTCGCGCGTCTTCGCCACCATCCCCCAACGCCGCGTCATCCTCGCGACCAACGTCGCGGAGACGTCGGTCACCATCCCGGGCATCGTGTACGTCGTGGACACGGGGGTGGCGCGCCTGTCGCGCTACGACCCACGGTCCGGCACCACGCGCCTGCACATCGAGCCCGTCTCCCAGGCCAGCGCCGACCAGCGCAAGGGGCGCTGCGGCCGCGTGCGCGAGGGCATCTGCGTGCGCCTCTACGACGAGGCGGGCTTCACCTCGCGGCCCGGCTTCACCGACCCGGAGATCAAGCGCACCGGGCTCGCGGGCGTCATCCTGCGGATGAAGTCGCTCGGCCTGGGTGACGTCGAGGACTTCCCCTTCCTCGACCCGCCCCAGCCGAAGGCCATCGCCGAGGGCTGGCGGGTGCTCGAGGAGCTCGGGGCCATCGAGGGCAAGGAGCGCACCCTGACGCAGCTCGGGCACCAGCTCGCGCGCTTCCCGGTGGACCCACGCATCGCGCGGATGATCCTGGCCGGCGCCGAGTACGGGTGCCTGGACGAGGTGCTCATCGTCGCCGCGGCGCTCAACCTGCAGGACCCGCGCGAGCGGCCACGGGAGCTCGCGCAGAAGGCGGACGCGTCGCACGCGCGCTTCCGTGACGAGCACTCGGACTTCGCGGGGCTCCTCAAGCTGTGGGCCTTCGTGCGCGAGGCCGAGGGCCGGGGGACGTCCCATCTGCGGCGCGTGTGCCGGGACAACTTCCTGTCCTTCCTGCGCGTGCGCGAGTGGCGGGACGTCCAGCGCCAGCTGGAGGAGACCGTCCGCGAGCTGCGCCTGCCGCGCAAGGGCCGGGGCCCCCCGGCGCGCGGGGACGTGCTGCACCAGGCGCTCCTCACCGGGCTGCTGTCCCGCATTGGCCAGTGGAACCCGGAGCAGCGCCACTACACGGGCGCGAAGCAGACGCGCTTCATGGTCCACCCCTCGTCGGCGCTCGCGAGAAAGCCCCCGGCCTGGGCGATGGCGTTCGAGCTGGTGGAGACGTCCCAGCTGTTCGCGCGCACCGTGGCGAAGCTCGACCCGGAGTGGCTCGCGGCGGCGGCCCCCCACCTGCTCAAGCGCAGCTACTCGACCCGCACTGGTCGGAGAAGTCCGCGCGCGCCGTCGTGAAGGAGAACGCGACCCTCTTCGGGCTCCAGGTCTTCAAGGAGCGCCCCGTGCCCCTGGCCCACCTGGACCCCGCCCGGGCACGGCTGATGTTCCTCGAGCACGCCCTGGTGCGCGGCGAGTACCGCACCCGGGGGGCGTTCCAGGAGGAGAACCGCGAGGTGCTGGAGCGCGTGGCGCGCCTGCGGGACAAGGCCCGGCGCAGCGAGCTGCTCGACAGCGAGGCGCTGCTGACGTTCTTCGACCAGCGCGTCCCGGAGGACGTGACGGACGGAGCAGGCTTCGAGGCCTGGCGCCGCAAGGCCGAGGCGGACGACCCCGCCGTGCTCGTCCTCTCGATGGAGGATGCCCTCTCCGACGACCCGGGCCTGTCGCCGGCGCACTACCCGGATGCCATCCCCCTGCACGGCGCGTCCGTGCCGGTGACGTACACCTTCGACCCCTCGGCCGAGGACGACGGCATCACCCTGAGCGTGCCGTTGCTGCTGCTCGCCCAGCTGGTCCCGGGTGAGCTCGACTGGACCATCCCCGGGTGGCAGCGGGAGAAGCTCACCGCCCTGCTCGAGCAGGTCCCCCGCGCCCAGCGCAAGCAGCTGGGGCCCTTGCCGGAGCTGGTCGACCGGCTCCAGAAGGAGCTCGAGCCCTTCCGCGGGCCGATGCTTCCAGCGCTTGCGCGCGCGGTGTCCCGGCTGTGCGGCGTGGACGTGACCGAGGAGTCCTTCCGCGCGGAGGCCGTGCCGCCGTACCTGCGCACCACGCTCCGGGTGCTCGACGAGCGGGGAAAGGAGCTCGCGCGCAGCCGCGACGCCGACGCGCTGATCGAGCAGCACGGGGGACGCGCACGGGCGGCGCTGCGCAGCGTGGCACCGACCTCGGACTGGGAGCGCAAGGGGCTGACCGCCTGGACCTTCGGCGAGCTGCCCCCCGTGGTCACCCGGCGGGTCGGCGGGCTGGAGGTTCGCAGCTACCCCGCGCTCGTCGACCGGGGCGCCACCGTGGACCTGGTGCTGCTCGAGACCTCCGCCGCCGCCGACGCGGCCTCGCGCACGGGGTCCGCCGGCTCCTGATGATCGCCGCGCGCGGACACGTGGCCGTCAGCGCCGCGCGCATGCCGCTGCCCTTCCCTTCCCTGGACGGCGCGCCGCCCGCGCGGGGCCAGGCCGACGCGTTCAAGGCGCTCGTCCTCGCACGCGGCGTCGATGATGCGTTCAAGCTCGCACCGGGTGCGCCGCTGCCCGCACGAAGGCGCCTTCGAGGCGCGGGTGCAAGAGGGCTCACCTCGCATCGAGCAGGCGGCCCGGGACTGGGCGAACGCCGTCGTCGCCACCTCGGCGGAGCTCGCGGAGACGCTCGCCGCGCTCAAGGCAGCCTCCAAGGGGCCGAGCGGCGCGGCGGCCGTGCGGGACATCCGCTCGCAGCTCGCGCAGCTGTTCCCCGCGAAGCTCATCGAGTGGATTCCCCTCGGGCGCCTGCTGCACTACCCGCGCTACCTCCGCGCGGCCCAGGCACGGCTGGCGCGTGCGGTGGCGAACCCCGCCAAGGACGCAGGGAAGGCCGCGCCCTTCACCCCCTTGTGGGAGAGCTTCCTCGCCCGGTCCGCGACCGTGCGGGACCCGGAGGCGGCGCAGGAGCTGCGGTGGGCCTTCGAGGAGCTCCGCGTGGCCATCTTCGCTCCGGAGGTGACGACGCCCGTGTCGGTGACGGTGGCGAAGGTCGGCGCGGCCCTCGCGGCGCTTCGCTAGAGGCGAGGCGCCTTGTCAGGCGCCGGCCCACGTCCAACATTGGAGAGGGCCGATGATGGAAATGCCGAGGCGAGCGCGAGGATGGGGCGGCGTCCAGGTGTTCGCGCTGGGCCACTCCACGCGCACCCTCGAAGAGCTGGTGGAGATGCTGTGGGCGAACGGCGTGCGGACGCTGGTGGACATCCGCACGGTGCCGCGCTCCCGCACGAACCCGCAGTTCAACGTGGACGTGCTGGGGAAGACGCTGGCACGGGTGGGCGTCGAGCACCTGCACCTGCCAGCGCTCGGCGGGCTGCGGCGTGCGCGCAAGGACTCGCCCAACGCGGCCTGGCGCAACCTGAGCTTTCGCGGCTACGCGGATTACATGCTGACGGAGGACTTCGCGCAGGGGCTGGAGGCGCTGCGTGAGGTGGCGCTGCGGGGGCCGGTGGCCCTGATGTGCGCGGAGGCGCTGCGCTGGCGCTGCCATCGCTCGCTGGTGGCGGATGCGCTCTGGGCGCGGGGCGTCCCGGTGACGCACATCACGAGCCCCACCCGAGTGGAGCCGCACCGGCTCACCGCCTTCGCGCAAGTGCGGGGGCGACAGGTGCTGTACCCGGCGACGTAGAGAAGTCGTTTCAGGCCGTCCACTCAATGCCGGTTCCAGAAACGGTGGCGCCGGTACTTGCTCTTCTGTTGCTGCGTGTCGCCACAGAACGGGCACCGGAACAGGTAGGGGTGGGGACTGGGCTTCGGAGCCGCCGCGGGGTTGGGCAGGGCCACCCCCGGCAGCGCTGGACGGACCCTGTTGGCCTCCTTGCAGGCCAGGTCGCTGACGATCTGCTCGGACAGGTTCGGCGTCGCTCCCAGCTGGGCGGAGATCATGTGCCCCGCGGTGTTGGCTTCAAAGATGGCGCGGCCCACCTCCGCGTTGCGCATCGCCTGGCTCTCGGCACCTGGAACCGTGGTCGCCGGGCCGGCGGGGAGGATGGCGTTGTGGACCGCCCCCGCCTCGACCAGTTGCTCAATCATGGCAGAGCAGACCCGCAGATGCTTGTCGGTCGGCCCGATGCGAAGCGCCACCGCGAGGTCGGGATGGAGCTTCATGGCGACGATGAGCCAGCACAGGTCACCGGTCATGTCGCTGTTGAGCGCGATGGCGCTCGTGGTGCCATCCGGCATGTGGGCCAGCCGTGCCGCGGGCGTCGCGGTGGGCAATTGGCTGTCCGCGCTCTCCGCCAGACGGACGCTGTCCGCCAGCTCCTCGAAGACCTGGGCGGACACAGGCGCCCGGTTCACCCAGGCGCCCAGCGTGTTGTAGTGCGCGCCCCCGGCGACGCCGATAGGTCGCGGAGGAGCCCCCGCGGCGGACTCACGTGGATCAATGGCGATGGCCCAGTCCTTCGCGGAGAGCTGGGTGGCCGCACCGCCCCCTCCCGTGGCGACAGCATTGACCGCCGTGATGCGGTTGTTCACTGCTCCGACGGCGCCGTTGGTCCAGGTGTATTGGATGGGATAGGTCCCACGAACGGGCCACCTGCCAGCAGAACGGCAAGTGCACCTACCAGCAGTTCAAGGACAACTGCATCGCGCTCTACAACAAGACCTGTTAGGCATTTCAGCGTCAGGGTCTCGTCATGAAAAGCCCGGCGCCCGCGAGGGATGGCCGGGCTTTTCCCGTGGGGGCGACCTCGGCTCGCCGCCACAGTTGAGGTCATTCGCCCAGGAACTCCTCCAGCGCCCGGGCGAGCGCCTTGGGGTCGACGGCATGCGTCTGTCCCTCCAGCGTCCGGTGACGTGCGCCGGGAATGGCCCGTGCCAGGGTTTGGATCGCCTCGCGCATCCAGCCCGGGCTCGCGCCTCCGTCCATGACGAGCGTCGCCGCGCGGACGGCCGACATCTGCGCGAGCCGCAAGGGGCCGCGGGCCGTGATGAGCAGGTCATAGCTCAGCGTGTGAGCGAGGTGCTCGAGGCCCGCCCACATCGGCGCCTTGCGCAGCTGCGCGACGGCGGGCGCGGGCATCTGCATCACCTTCGTGAAGTACAGCTCGACGGCCTCCGACCGCCGGTTCCCCGCGACGGCCTCATCCAGCTGCTTGGCGAGGTCTTCAAATGACCTGGCCCGGCCCGCATCGAGGATGACGGGAGGCTCATAGACAACCAGCTTCGGGATGGAGAGTCCTCGCGCCGCGGCATCCAGGGCCAGGAGGCCACCCGACGAGTTGCCGAACACGGCAGCGGATCCGCCGGCCGCGGTGATGAGCGCCGCGAGGTCCTCCCCTTCCCTTTCGAGCGCATGGGGCGGCGTGTCCCCGCTGTCCCCACGACCGCGCCGGTCAGGGTTGAACACGGTGAAGCGATGGGCCAGCAGCGCCGCCAGCGGTGTTCCCGAGGTCGGCGCCGTGCGGTCGCAGAACGCTCCGCCCACCAGGATGAGCGGTGGACCCTTGCCGGTGAGCTCGAACGCGATGGACGTCCCATCGGCGGACTTGACGGTGTGGAGTGTCATGGCGGTGCTTTCAGTGCGAGGCAGCGGGGGGATAGCCGTGCGTGCGGAAGGGGACGTCGAGTTCGCGGCAGATCTCGGTCAGGACCTCGGGTGAATGGTAGTAGTCCCGCAGCCGCGCGATGCGGTCGCCGTCCAGCTCGACCCGCACGACGGCATGCACTGCGTCTCCCGACCACCAGAGGAAGAGTGATTCGCCCCGGTGCGCGCGGAGCTCGCAACGCGGCGGATCCACGAGCACGTAGCCGCCCTCGGGACAGCCGAAGAGCGTTCCCTTGAACGAGCCGTCACGGACCGCCCGGGCCCCGTACTCGATCTTGAAGCCCGGATACTCCAGGGTCGCCGTATCGAGGAGCAGCGCCGTGAGACGATCCAGGTCCCGCGCGTTGAAGGCGTCGCAGAAAGCGTTGAGGACGGCGGGCACCACCGGAGCCGGCTCGTCCGGTTCCGGCGTCACCAGCTTCGCCCGCCCCCTGTGCAGGGCGGCCTTGATGGCGCCGGTCGTGGTGGAGAGCGCCTCGGCGGTCTCCTCGAGTGACAGCCCGAAGGCATCCTTGAGCACGACCGCGGCTCGCTCTTGCGGCGAAAGCTGCGACAGCAGCGTCCCCGCGGCCTCGCGCGTCGCGCGAGGCTCGGCGCGCGTCGCCGGCTCCGGGACCTCGATGGCGTCGGGGGCTGGTACCTCGCGCGCCTGCCGCATCCGGTTGAGCCACAGGTTGCTCGCGACCCGGAAGAGCCACGCCCGCGGGCTGCGCGGCGGCTCCGCCATGATGGCGAGACTCGCGAACGCCCGGGCCATCGTCTCCTGGGCCATGTCCTCGGCATCCCAGGGGCTGCGCGTCAGCTGCCGGCAGTACCGGTAGAGGTCCGGGCGCAGGGGTTCGTAGGTATCGAGGAAGCGGCGCCAGGACGCCTTGACGGCGTCTCCCAGCAGTTCCTGTGACTCAGTGCTCATGCCGGGGAGACACGCGACGGTCGAAGAAGGATACGTCAGCAGGCGAAGAAACAGGGCCCTTGCTTCCTGGTTGCCCCCTTCTCTCCCTACGTCACGCGTCAGGGGCGGTGGCAGGGGTTGTCACCGTGGACGTGCGCAAGAAGCTGGAGCTCCTCGCCGAATGCCGCCAGGTACGACGCCTCGTGTCCGAGCAGCGGCGGCAAACGGAAGGCCGGGAAGGAAGGGCTCGGCAGCGTCGAGGGCATGGGCATCTGCCACAGCTACACGCCGGATGGCCGGTGTGTGTCTTTGCTGAAGATCCTGCTCACCAACTTCTGCATCTACGACTGCCAGTACTGCATCAACCGCATCTCCAGTGACACCGCCCGGGCGCGCTTCACGCCCGCGGAGGTGGTGCGGCTCACGCTCGACTTCTACAAGCGAAACTACATCGAGGGCCTGTTCCTGAGTTCCGGCGTCATCAAGAGCCGGGACTACACGATGGAGCAGCTCATCGAGGTGGCGCGCACGCTGCGCGAGGTGCACGGCTTCCAGGGCTACCTCCACCTCAAGGCGGTGCCGGGCGCGTCCAAGGAGCTCATCGACAAGGCGGGCCTGTACGCGGACCGGCTGAGCGCCAACATCGAGCTGCCGACGGACGGCGACCTGAAGAAGCTCGCGCCGGAGAAGAGCTTCGCTGTCACGGGCGGGACGATGAAGGAGATCTCCGCCCGGGTGGAGCAATTCAGGGCCGAGCGCCAGGAGAGCCCCAAAGCGCCGAAGTTCGCGCCCGCGGGCCAGAGCACGCAGATGATCGTCGGCGCCACGCCCACGCCGGACGCGGCCATCCTCGACACCGCGAGCCGCCTCTACACGCGCTTCAAGCTCAAGCGTGTGTACTACTCGGGCTACAGCCCCATCCCGCTCGTCGACGCCCGCCTGCCCGCGAAGTCTCCGCCACTCGTGCGCGAGCACCGGCTGTACCAGGCGGACTGGCTCCTGCGCTTCTATGGCTTTCGCATGGACGAACTCACGCCGCCCGAACAGCCGGACCTGTCCCTGGAGCTGGACCCGAAGCTCGCGTGGGCGTTGCGCCGACGTGAGGCGTTCCCCGTAGACGTGAACCGCGCCCCGCGCGAGGTCCTGCTGCGCGTGCCGGGCATGGGCGTGCGCACGGTGGACCGACTCCTCCGCATCCGCCGCTGGCACCGCGTCACGCTCGCGGACCTGGCGCGGCTGCGCGTGCCTCTCACGCGCATGAAGCCCTTCATCGTGACGGCGGATCCCCGGCCCACGGGGCTCATCGACTCGGCCCGGCTCGCCGATCGGGTGACGCCTCCGTCCACCCAGCTCTCCCTGTTCGCCTCCGCCCGGGAAGCGCTCACCGGGGAGCTCTGATGCGGGTGGAGGTGGGGCCGGACCTGGACGCGTTCCGCGCGGCGGCGCGAGGACTGCTCGCCCGGGGGGTGTCCCCGGAGCAGGTGCTGTTCACCGAGGAGGGGCACGGGCAGGGCTCGCTGCTCGCACCGGCCGTGGTGCCCGCGAGCGCGCCCGTGGCGGGGCTGTCGGTGCCTCCGGCGTTCCTGGAGCTGGCTCAGAAGGTGGCGTGTCACCGCTCGCCGGAGCGCTGGGGGCTGCTCTACCGGGTGCTGTGGCGGCTGACGCACGGGGAGCGCAAGTTGTTGGAGGTGGAGAGCGACGCGGACGTGTACCGCGTACTCACCCTGGCCAAGGGCGTGCAGCGCGACGCGCACAAGATGAAGGCCTTCGTTCGCTTCCGGCGGGTGGAGCGGGACGGCGAGGAGTTCTTCATCGCGTGGCACCGGCCCGAGCACCTCATCGTGCGCTACGTGGCGCCCTTCTTCGCGCGGCGCTTTCCCTCCATGCGCTGGAGCATCCTCACGCCGGACGCGAGCGTGTCCTGGGACCTGGAGCAGCTCACCTACGGACCGGGCGTGCCGCGCTCTCAAGCCTCCGAGGGAGATGCACTGGAGGAGATGTGGGGGACGTACTACGCGTCGACCTTCAATCCGGCGCGGCTCAACGTACGGGCCATGCGCGCGGAGATGCCCAAGAAGCACTGGGCCACGCTGCCCGAGACCCGGCTCATCCCGGAGCTGGTGCGACAGGCGCCCCAGCGCACTTCGCGCATGGTGAGCCCGAAGCTGGAGTTCTCCGAATCGAGCCGCTTCCTGCCCGAACACCGGGACCTCGCCTCGCTCGCACAGGCGGCGCAAGGCTGCCGGGCCTGTCCTCTGCACGAGCGCGCCACGCGCACGGTGTTCGGCGAAGGGCCGGCGGGGGCACGGCTGATGCTCGTGGGTGAGCAGCCGGGAGACCAGGAGGATCGGGAGGGCAGGCCCTTCATCGGGCCGGCGGGCCAGCTGCTCGACACGGTGCTCGCCGCGGTGGGCCTGGAGCGCGAGCAGCTCTACGTCACCAACGCGGTGAAGCACTTCGGGTGGGTGGAGGGCGAGGAGAAGCAGCGCCTGCACGCGAAGCCCGGACGAAGCGAGGTGCTCGCGTGCAAGGGGTGGCTGGACGCCGAGGTGGCGCAGGTGAGACCGAAGATGATCCTCTGCCTCGGGGCCACGGCGGCGCAGGCCTTCCTCGGGCCGGGCTTCCGCATCAACCTGAGCCGGGGGCAAGTTTTCGACACGCCCTGGGCGAAGGCGTGGATGGCGACCTTCCACCCCTCGGCCCTGCTGCGCATGCCGGACGAGCGCGCGCGGGCCCAGGCGCGGGTCCACTTCGAGGAGGACCTGCGCCGGGTGGCGGAAACGCTGCGCGCGCTCGGGTGAAGGCAGCGGTGAAGTTGGCCCGGTTTTGTGGGGTCCCATCCGCTGTGCGAAAAGGGCCCCCACGATGCTAAAGTCACGCCCCCATACCCGCCGGAGTCTCGTGAGCGAGTCGTTGAGTTGTTGAAGGCCGGCCGCTCTGGCAAAAGCCTCGCAAGAGACTCGGCTGCACCTAGCAGAGCATCCGCAACCGGAAGAAGCAGTTGGAGGGGAGCAGCAGTCGTGCTCCCAGCAGCAACGGCGAGAATAGGCCGGCTCCGAGGGCGAGTCGTGCCGCCTCAGATGAGCGCGATGAGATTGAGCGGCTATGGGGCGAGGTGCGGGGGCTGCGTGAGGAGCGTGACATCTTAAAAAGCTGCGGCTCGGTTCGCGCAGGAGTCAGTGGCGACGCCCAAGCGGCGTACCGACTCGTGAATGTCGCGCTGGCTCAGCCTCGCTCGGGAGCAGGTGGCCGAGGCGACAACGCGGACGCTTGCGAGCGGCTGGGGGGCGCGTCGTAGATGGACAGCATCCATTCCACGGAATGCTTCGTCCTACCGTTCAGGCGCAGGGTCGAAGCGAGCTTCCGCTTTGAGCCATCTGCGCCCCAAGCTGGTTGGCGAGTAGCACTTTCTCCAACCTGAGCCCGACTTCATCCCTGGCACCCAGGAATCATATTTCCCCTCGGTCAGCCAACCATACGCCACGGATTGAGCGAACCACGTCTCCACTGTCGCGACATCGAAAGCCTGCAACGATTTAGAGAGCAAGCCCATAAGGCTTCTCAGTGACGCAATCAAGGCACTGGCATCACAGCGATTGTCTGGTTCCCTTGCCGCCAAATAGACATCGATCTGATGCCTAGCCACAACCAGCAGCGTCGCGAGTCCCACCTCTAGATTCTTCTCGGTCACCACCAGGGAATCGACAGCAATCGCAAACTGCCCAACGAGAACCGACACCTCTTGTTCTACCTCACCCCGCACCTCTATCCCAAGGTGCTCTCGCACATCTTCTTCCGACAATCCATGAGCAGTCACTATCGTGCGACCAGCTGTATTCCGTCCTGCGACACAGGCACGCAAGGCCTGCCCAAACTCAGCCGCCGATTGGATGCGGCGCCTGGGATCCACCTCGACAGACTGCTGTAGCAGCGAAATCAGCGCCCTGGGCGCCTCTGGAATTTCAAGTGGCAACCCAAGCTGAGGAGGCCGTCCGGTCAGCAGGAAAACAGCCAGGGCACCTGCACCGAAAATATCAATGGCTGACTTTGCTGCCAGCGGATCAGACTCAAGCTCAGGCGCTCGAAATCCTGGAGTGCCCATGGGCTGAGTCGTCAACCGCGCTCCATCGATCAGCTCGCCGGACAGCCCCAAACCGAAGTCGATCAGAACCACTCTCCCAGTCCTATCAACGACCACGTTCCTCGGCGATACGTCGCGATGGAAAATCTCACGAGCGTGGCACGCCGCCAAAGCATCCAGCACTTGCGCGATCAAGGGCACGGCGTCGCTTGACGGCATGGGGCCCCTTTGCTGCCTTATCGCATCAAGCGTGGACCCATCGACAAACTCCAGAACAAGAACAGGATCACCACTGATCATCGCGCAGTCGAACAATCGCACGACATTCTGGTGCCGAATGGATGCGAGCAGCCTCGCCTCGCGAAGCAAGCGCGCTCGAGCCTTCTGGCGTCGCTGTTCGCTATCAACTACCAGTGGATGTGGATCGAAGAACTTCACCGCCAATTCCGTGCCAAGATGCCGTCTCTTGACGATGACAACCTCGCCAAAACCTCCACTGGCAAGGGGACGCACGAACTCAAGCTCGCGAGCCTGGAAGAACTGCTCCTTACCTGCGTATCCGCGAGTTTCGTCGTAGTCAGGTAGCAGAGCCGATTCGGCGGCGAGTAGGTTGGGAACGATGTTTACCCTGGGGATGTGGTGATGGGGAAACTCCCCAACTAATCTGGAAGCCTGCCCACGGACCACCCTCTCTATCTCTTCCTTATCAGCAACCGGCAGCCGTCCGAAGACCGCCATATCAAGCCGTAAGAGCAGGTCCCACCCCGTCGTACCACCATTCCAATTGTCGAAGTCGGAAGCGCTCAACTCAGCGATGGATGAATCCAGGAGTTTAACAATGTGCTCTTGCCCCGACATCTTGAGGAGCGCGACGAGATTGGTCGCGAACTGGCCCGCCGGAATGGGGAATGCCCCAGCATCGAGCGTATTCGGATTGCCTTTGATCTTCACGGCAGTGCCCCCAGCGATTCACTGATTGATCTTTGGGGCATAGAGCGAAAAATCAGGGACAGCAAAAATCCGCCGCTTCCATTCAGGCGCATATGCTTGTCGACGGAGTCAGCACACACCCACCTTGAGGCGGGGCGACTAATTGCTTATTCAGATTAAGCAAGTTTCCAACCCGAGATGGAATGAGCCGCGAACCCGCTCCCGCTAGAGCGCAGAAAGGTTCCCTGTGCCGCGCACTGACTTCCCGTCCAGCTTTAGGTATCCCTTCTTCGCGGGCGCGAACGTGTAGCGATGACCTTTGAACTTCGCGACGTTCTGGGACTCCGCGTCCTCCAACTGGAAGGGGAAGCACACGCGCGGCGCTACCGAGGTCAGGCTTCTGCCCTCCCTCAGCTCCGCCAGCAGCGCGCGCAGCTGTCCCCACAGCGCGGAGGACCCCCGCACGTTCGAGCCGAGTTCCTACGACAGGGCTTCGTCGTGAGCCGGCTCGCACAGGTGGGAGTCGCCGTGAAATGGACGGGGATGAACCTCTGGAAGCGGTTCTCCTAGCGCCGATGAAGCCGAAGATGATCCTCTGCCTCGGGGCCACGGCGGCGCAGGCCTTTCTCGGGCCGGGCTTCCGCATTAACCTGAGCCGGGGGCAGATTTTCGACACGCCCTGGGCGAAGGCATGGATGGCGACCTTCCACCCCTCGGTGCTCCTGCGCATGCCGGACGAACGCGCGCGGACCCAGGCACGGATTCACTTCGAGGACGACCTGCGCCGGGCAGCGGACACCCTGCGTACGCTCGGGGGAGGGCCGGAGGGCGTGTGCCCCGGCCCCGGCACGTCGGCCGGCCGTGCATTCCCGCTGCTCGTATAGGCTCTCCACAACACCCGACCCGCTCATCGCGAACGACCCATGCGCTTGACCCTCCTTCCCGTCATCGGATTGCTCTTCCTTCCGGCCTGTGATTCCAAGTCGGAACAGACGGAGGGCGTGGGATCCTTGCAGGGCGACAAGGCCTTCCCGGTGACCTGGTCCGGCGAACTCCTGCCGCGCGGCCCCGACGGCGGGACCTCTTTCTCGATTGCCCTCCTTTCCGACACCGACCTCTCCGGGTTCTGCACGACCCCCGCGGACGCCGGCTATGTCCTTCCGCCGTCTCGCTTCGTGACGGTCTTGGTCCTCGGCCCCCCTGCGGCAGGGACATTCGAGGTCGGCAGCGCCACCGGCCCCGGGTTCGTCCAGCTCCAGCAGCGCCTCACGGACGGAGGAACGGAGACACTCGCGGTGGCCACCAGCGGGAGCATCCAGCTGACGACCGCGACGACGGACCAGCTCGTGGGAAGCTTCGATGTCCAGGTCCAGGACAAATCCGACGGAACGACGACGGGTTTGTCGGGAACCTTCGACGCCCCCTTCTGCGCGAACCGGAAGTGAGGAGTGCGGACCTGGCCCTGGTCCGTCGACAGCCTCGCGGCGCGATCAGACTGAAAACCTAACGATTCCAGGCACTTGGCACTTCGTCGCACATGTCCCGCGCGTGTAATCCTGAAAATCGAGCCTCAAGCAACTCGCGCGCTTCGCGTCCGATAATCAGCTCAAGCTCCACCCCTTTCCGAATCCACGAGGCCCACCATGGGTTTCCCCGACATCAAGCGCACCTTCAACGCCGTCCGCACCAACGTCCAGCAGACCTTCGAGGCCAACAAGCAGCTCGTGAAGGGCGGGATCGCGGTCGCGACCCAGGCTTCCAAGGCGATCAACTTCAGCAAGGACGCCTTCCAGCAGATCAAGAACATCAAGGACGGCGCCCAGGGCCTCCTCGGGAAGACGAACCTGGACTACGTCCGCAACCCGACCTTCTCCCAGGGCTTCAAGGGGCTGACCAAGTTCGGCGCGCAGATGGGCGCCGCCATGCGCTACGCGGGCATCCCCGGCGCGGTGGCCGCGGGCGCCACGGCCTTCAAGGACGTCCGCCAGGCCATCCGCTCCGGCAGCAAGGACGACATCATCACCGCCGCGCGCTCCTCGCTGGACGCGGCCAGGTCCACCATCTCCGCCGCGACGGGCGGCATCGTCGGCAGCAAGGTGATGGGCGGCGTGCTGGGCGGAAGCATCATCAAGGGCAAGCTGGACGCCGGCAAGGCGGCCTTCGACACCTTCAAGAAGGCGCTCCCCAACGCCAGCGACGACGTGCTCAAGGCCGTCAAGGGCGCCGCCACCAAGGGCCTCATGGAGGGCGCGACGCTCAAGAACGTGGGCCGCGCCGTCACCACCGCCGCGGGCGACGCCGCGAAGGCGGGCGGCACGCTGGCCAAGGGCATCCTGGGCAGCGG
>NZ_JBKGHJ010000199.1:0-14342 GCF_046520365.1 Corallococcus sp. 4LFB | reverse complement strand
CGCGCGCGACGGGCATCCCCAGCCGCGCCAGCTCCGGCTGGATGCGCGCCCAGGCCGCGCCGCTCAGCAGCACCTGTCCGCCATGGCCCGCGTCCGCGACCCGCGCCGCGATGTTCACCGGAGGCCCCAGGTAGTCCAGCCGGTGGGTGGAGGGATCCAGGCGGCAGTCGGGCTCGCCCACGTGCACCCCCATGCGCACGCGCAGCCCCCGGTGCGACAGCCCCTCCGGCGCGTGCTCCTCCGCGGCGTCCGGCTCCTCCAGGAGCGGCTCCGGCCAGCTCGCGTGCAGCAGCGCCTCCTGCGCGCGCAGGCACCAGTGCGCCGCCTCCACCGGGGACGCGAACGCGACCATGAAGGCGTCGCCCTGGGACTTCACCTCGTAGCCGCCGGTGCCCAGCAAGAGCGCGCGCAGCACGCCGTCATGCAGCTCCAGCGCGTCGCGCATGGCCTGGCCACAGCGCTCCCACAACCGCGTGGACCCCTGGATGTCGGTGAAGACGAGCGCCACCGCACCGGTGGGCGGCAGGTTCCGGGCATGCGGCGGCGGAGCACAAGCGGAGGGCGCCTCGTCGGCCGGGGGCTCGACGACCGTGAGTCTTCGGAAGGCCTCTCCCATCTCCCGCTCTCCCCGATGCCAGGAACCCCCACCCCCTCCCACCCTCCTGCTGCCCGTGAGGGTGACGCCCGTGCCGCTGGCGCTTCACATGGAAAGCAGTACGGGCCGGAACGGCAACGCGCACCTGCCGGGCGGGGTCGTGCGCTTCCAGTGAGCACTTGTCATCGCGCCGCGCGCGCATCCATCACTGGGCGACACGCGCATGACCCCACGGGGCCTGCCGCCCACGCACGCCACCTGCCTGCCCGCCTGCCTCGGGCCGCCGGGGTCTGGCGGGCCCCATTCCAAGGAGGACGGGGGGCCGTGTTAGGACGGAGACACGTCCCGTCCCCGCGGCAGGAGCGCGAGGGCGCGACGCCTCTTCCTGGAAGGACTCATGCGTTCGACTTCGGCACTGGCGTTGATGATGGCTTCCCTCGCGGTGGGCGCGCTGTCGGCTTGCGGCGACGACACGGACAAGACCCCGGACGCGGGCACCGGGACGGACGCGGGCACCGACGCGGGCACGAGCACGGGCAACGGTCAGTGCCCGGCCTCCGCCATCTTCTGCGAGAACTTCGACAACGGTGACAACGGCTGGAAGCAGCCGGACGACTACCACCACGCCACCGTCACCATCGACGGCACGCGCACCCGCTCCGGCAGCGGCGCGGTGCACGTGAAGACGGACCCCGGCTACAACGAGGACACGGGCCTGGGCCAGGAGGCCATCGCGCACCTGCGCAAGGACATGCCGGCGTTCGGCACGAAGCTCTACACGCGCGCGTACGTGTACCTGGGCCGGGCCGCGCCGGAGGGCGTGATGGGGACGTACTTCATCCTCTTCTCCCCGAAGGAGAGCGACTTCGGTGGAATCGAGCTCCAGGGAATGAAGAGCGGCGCCTTCGCGCTGGATGACTGGAGCGGCATCAAGGGCACGGGCTGGAACTACCAGGACGACCTGGCGGTGACGGTGTCGCCCAACCGGTGGACGTGCATCGAGTGGGGCGTGGAGCGCGAGAGCACCTCCGCCACCACGGGCCACGCGCTGGTGTGGGTGGATGGCAAGCAGGCGTTCGACTTCCCGAACGTGGGCATCCGGCCGTTCACCAACTTCGGGGTGGGCTACGGCTTCGTGCACCCGAAGGGCGACTCCGAGTCGGAGACGTGGATCGACGACCTCGCGGTGGCGCCCGAGCGCATCGGCTGCGAGTGACGCCATGCCGCTGAACCGCGTCGCGGACGAGACCCTTCGCATCCTGGACGAGGGCCGCTACACGCCGCTCTCCGGGGGGGAGGTGTCCCTTCGCGACGCGGTGGCGCACGCGGTCCAGGGCACCGTGCTGGTGCGCCCCGGGGACTTCGAGCACCTGACGCGGCCCGCGCCGGTGCCGGGCTTCACCCTCGAGGTGACGCCGGAGAAGACGGGCGACGCCGCGCGCCGGCTGGTGGAGCAGGAGGGTGAGCGGCGGGTGCTGGCGCTCAACTTCGCGTCGGCGGTGAACCCGGGGGGCGGCTTCCTCACGGGCGCGAAGGCGCAGGAGGAGGACCTGGCGCGGTGCTCGGCGCTGTACCCGTGCCTGCTGAAGTGGCCGGAGTACTACGACGTGAACCGCAAGCTGCGCTCGCCGCTGTACACGGATCACTTCATCTATTCGCCGGACGTGCCGTTCTTCCGCAACGAGCACTACGACCTGCTGGAGCGGCCCTTCCTCGTGTCGCTGCTCACGGCGCCCGCGCCCAACGCGAGGCAGCTGCCGGCGGGGGACCCGGAGGTCGCGCAGCAGCTGAGGGACGTGCTGTTCGCGCGGGCGCTCAAGGTGTTGCGGGTGGCGGCGCACCACGGGCACCGCACGCTCATCCTGGGAGCCTGGGGCTGCGGCGCGTTCCGCAACAACCCGCACGACGCGGCGGAGGCCTTCGCGCGAGGGCTGTCCACGATGGCGGGCGCGTTCAGCCGCGTGGTGTTCGCGGTGTACGAGCGCGATGGAAAGGGGCCCAACCTGAGCACCTTCCGCGAGCGCTTCGGCTGAGGGGCTGTCCCGTGTGCTCGCGCGCTTGCTAGCGTCGGGCGCATGCGATGGAGCTGGGTGGGGCTCGTGGTCGGGGTGCTCGCGTGCGCGGGCACGTCGAAGCAGGGACCGGTGCCGGTGCCTGAAGTGGCGCGCACCGAGGCCGCGCCCGCGAGCGCGGTGCTCACGGTGCTGGCGAAGGACGCGAAGGGGCAGCCTCTTCCTGGCATCCCGTTCCGGATCCGGCAGGCCATGGCGGATCCTCCCGAGGTGTACTGGGGCACGACGGACGCCCGGGGGCAGGCCCGGTTGAAGGTGCCGCCCGATTGGTACGTCTTCACCGCCGAGGCCTCGGGCTTCCAGACCTTCGTGGATCCGGACGTGCGGCTCGGGCGCGAGCATCCCGCGTCGGTGACGATGACGCTGAGGCCGTCCGCCTCGGTTTCCGGCCGCGTGGTGGACGGCGCGGGTCAGCCCCTGCGGGCCGTGTCGCTCTCGTGGATCCCCGCGGACACGACGGCGCCAAGGCTGGACCTGGTGGGGAATCCGGATGGCACCTTCCGCTTCGAAGGCATGGGGCCCGGCCCGGGCGTGTTGCTGGCGCGGCGCAAGGGCTACAGCGACGAGCGCCAGGTGTTCGACGCGCGACCGGCGGAGTTGAACCTGGCCCTGCGCGAGCAGGGCGCCTGCGGGTGACGGCCTTCGGTCCGGAGGGGCGGCCGGTGAGCGCGCCCCAGGTGAAGGTCAAGGCGCTCGACCCCGTGTCGAAGGAGGGCGCCTGGATCGACGACACGGTGAAGGACGCCCGGATGTATCGGGGGCTGGAGGCGGGGCGCTACCGCGTGACGTTCACGCATGCGATGGATGGGAGCGCGGAGTGGATGACATCCTCGGAGGTCGAGGTCGTGGCGGGACAGACCCGTGAGGTGGCCCTCCGCTTTGATGGCGTCGTGGAGCGTGCACCGCTCCGGGGCCGGGTCGTCGGCAGGGATGGCCGGCCCGCGGCGGACGCGTGGCTGAGTGCCTCCCTGGGTGACGAGAAGAAGGACGTCTTCGCGAGCGAGAACTCCACCCGGACCGACGCGGAAGGGCGCTTCACGTTGGAACACCTGCCGCGCGGCCCTGTTCACTTGAAGGTCCACCGGGGGGACGCGAAGGTCGAGCTCGGTCCGGGCGGGGAAGGCATTTCGGTGGAGCGCAAGGCGAGCCCCTTCGTGGAGGGACGTGTGCTGGGCGCGGATGGAAAACCGCTGAGCCGGTTCACGGTGAACTCGAAGCACTACGAAGCTCCGGACGGTCACTACCGGTACACGCTGGAGCGGTCCGGGCCCGAGGGGCTGTCTTTCAGGGCGGAGGGACTGGCGGCCACACGCAGGCGCGTGGAGCCCCTGGAGGAGCGGACCGTGCTGCCGACGTGATCCTGAAGCCAGGGCGCGACGTGCGTGTCCGGCTCGTGCGGAAGGACGGGCAGCCGGCCCTGTCGAAGGGATGGGTGCGTTTCCAGCCGCCGCCAGGGCGCGAGTCGACGTTCGTCTGGGATTATCCATTCATCAAGGTCGAGGCGGACGGACGGTACTTGCTGGAGAACGTGCCACGCGAGCCGTTCATCCTCGAGGCAGAGACGGAAGCGGACGGAACGGCCTCCCTGCCGTTGAGTGCGGACGTGACGGACGTGACCGTGCCGCTCGTTCCGCCTGCCCACCTGGAGGGGACGGTGACGGATGAATCAGGACGTCCATTGCCGGGCACCCGCTTGATGATCGGGTGCGAAGTCTATCCCGACGAATTGCCTGTCACTGACGCGGAGGGACGGTTCAGGCGGGATGTCGTTTCCGGGCGCGAGTGCGTATTGAGCGTCTACGACACGGGCGGCCCATCTGGTTGGCCCTCGCCGCCGCTGCGCGTCTTCTGGCCCCGGCACTTCACCAGCGGCGGTCCGGGAGAAACGGTGCGGGTGGACCTGCGTCCGCGCACGGGGCCCGCATCCGTGCAGGTCCTGTTTCCAGGCAGGGGAGAGTGGCACCGGGTCCTGCTCGTTCCTGGAGACGTCCCGATGCCGTCGACGATCGACGCCATGCGGGCGTTGATGAAATCCGCGGTCGAGCCGGATCCAGGTCCCGCCGAACCACGGCCGGAGCGCAAGGACGCGAACTGGAGCGACCGCTCGTGGCATGAGCCCCGATTCAGCCACCTGCCCCTGGGGCGTTACACGGTGTTCGTGCTCGAAAGCAGTGCGGAGATCTTCGCGCTCCGCTACCCCGTGAACCTCACGGAGCCCGGCGTCCACCGCTTCGAAACGCCGCTCCCTGAAAGAGGCGGTGTGCACTTCGTCGACTGACAGGGACAGCGCTTCGTCGTGCCCTGCTAACCTGCGGGGCATGCGATGGAGCTGGGTGGGGCTCGTTGTCATGCTGCTCGCGTGCGCGGAGGCGCCGCGTCCGGTGCGGACGAAGACCCGGTGGCCCGTGGAAGAGGCGGCGTTCACCGTCCGGGTCGTGGATCCGGCGGGACAGCCCGTGCCCGGCGTGAAGCTGGTGGCTCGCCGCGCGGACCATGGGAGCCTGGTCTCTCGGTCGGGCACTTCGGACGCGACCGGGACGGTGCGGCTGCACGTGATGCCGGGCTGGTACGTCGTCCAGGCCGAAGCGCCTGGCTTCGTGAACCTGCTCCATCCGGACGCACGGATCGCTCCCGGGGCGGAGACCCGGCTCGAGCTGACGCTGATGCGCGCGGTGCCGTTCGCGGGGCGCGTGGTGGACCTGGAAGGACGGCCCGTCGCGGGTGCCCGGCTCCGGCTCACTCCGTCCGGCGATGGGGATTCATCGCTGCGTTCCGAGAGCGATGCCGAGGGACGCTTCCACTTCGACAACGTTCCCGCGGGCGCCGTGAAGCTTCGCGCGGAGAAGGACGGATGGAGCCCCACGCGGCTGGAGCTTTCAACGCCGCAGACCGAGTTGACGGTGGTGATGGGCGGACTCGGCTCGCTGCGGGTCCGGGTGCTGGGGCCCGATGGCCGGCCATCACCTGAAGGTTCCGCTTCGCTCTCCTCGATGGATGAAGCGCGCCCCCTGGCGCTGTCCCCAGAGCGGACGCCCGAAGCGACCCTCTTCCAGGAGCTTCCCGCCGGGCGCTATCGCGTCACGGGCCGGTACGCACCCGCGCAGGACTGCTGGTGGGATCGTTCCGTCGAAGTCCAGGTCGCGCCGGGCGCACGGGCGGAGGCGACGGTGAGCTTCGAAGGGAGCCAGGGGCTGGGCACCTGGCGGGCGCGTGCCGTGGATGCCATGGGGCAGGGCCTTGGTGGCGCCACGGGAATGCTGTGGACGTGGAATGCATCGCAGTCCGAGCTGGAGGCGTACGGCGGATGCCACTTCCAAACGGGAAGGGATGGGGAGTTCGTCATCCAGGGCCTGTTGGAGGCCCCCTCCACCATGTCGCTGACGGTTCCCAACAGGCGCCTTGATTGGAAGTCGCAAGGGCCACCGCCCCCGGGGACGGGCGAAGCGCTGGTGTTCCGCGAGGCCTTCGGAGGTCTGGAAGGCCGTGTCGTGCGTCCGGATGGGGTGCCCGTGGGGTACTTCGAAATCGACGGACACTCCCAGCACGGTCGGGAAGGCAGCTACCTGTATTCCGTGTCGATGACCCACGTCTACCAATGGGTCATCGAGGTGCTGGGCTTCGCCCCCGCCCTCGTGCGCGCGGAAGGGCGGGACGGGGAGCTGCTCAAGGTCCCGGACGTCATCCTCGACGTGGGCCGCACCGTCCACGGGCGTGTCGTCGCCGAAGATGGTTCGACGGGCATCCCGATGCAGGAGGTTGAACTCGTGGAGGTCTTCGACCTGGAGGGCCACGGTGGGCGTCACCCCTGGACGGCGCGGACCGACGCGGATGGGTACTTCCGGTTCGAGCACGTGGCCAGCCGGCGCCAGTTCCTGCGCGTGGACGCGAAGGCGCGGGGGACCGTCCTGCGTGAACTCGGACCTGATGAGGAATCAGTGAAGCTGCGGCTCGTGCCCGGTGTGGAACTCGAAGGCGCCGTGACGGATGGTGCACGCGTTCCCCTGGTCAGGGTGAACCTGAAGGTCCGCTGCGAGGGTGGGTTCAGGGTGAGCGCCGAGAGCGACATCGCGGGCAACTACGCGGCGCACATCCCGGGGAACCGTTCGTGCTTCGTGCACGCCGAAGGCAGTCCCCTGAACGTGCCGGTGCCCCGGCCGCCTCCGATGTCCTTCTCGCCGAAGCTGATCCGCCTGGCCCCGGCCACGCATCACCGGTTGGACCTCGTGCCCAGGCAGGGACCCGCCCTGCTGCGCGTGAGCGTCAACGCCTCCCGCGAGTTCGTCACCGCGTTCGTCCTGCCGGGAGAGGTTCCGTGGCCGCGCTCACCGCGGGCCCTGGATGCCGCCATCCGGGCGGGTTTCGGACCGGAGCCGATGCCGGAAGCATGGACGTCAGAGGACGGGGACTCCCTCATCGCCCCGAACTTCCTGGTCGGGGCGGACTTCGACTTCGGGCACCTGCCCCTGGGGCACTACACGCTCTTCATCCGCGAGGAGATGGACGGAGCCGACGGCCTCCTGCGCATCCCCGTGGACCTGTCCCGGGCCGGTGTGCATGTCGTCGACTCGGAGCGGCCCGCTCAAGGAGGCGGGAGGCCGTACATGCGCTGACGAGGGTGGGGGAACGCCGCTCGTGCCCTGAAACCCGGCCTACGCCCCCTCCACCGGCAGCGTCACCACGAACGCCGCGCCGCCGCCGGGCGCTTCCTCCACCCAGACGCGGCCGCCGTGCGCTTCCAAAATCTGCCGCACGATGTAGAGCCCCAGCCCCAGGCCTCCCGTGCGCGCGGAGCCCTGCACCTGGGCGAAGCGCTGGAAGATGCGCTCGCGCTCGGCGACGGGAACTCCCGGACCGCCGTCGCGCACCGTCAGCCGCAGCAGGCCGTCCTGCTGGCGCAGCGCCACGTGCACCGGCGTGCCCTGGCCGTAGCGCAGCGCATTGGCGATGAGGTTGCTCACCACCTGCTCCATCCGGAGCTTGTCGAACCGGCACGGCGCCGGCCCCTCCACGCGCGCGTCCAGCTCCACCCCGGCCTGCTTCGCCTCGTCCGCGAAGCGCCCCACCAGGTCCTGCACCAGCGGCGCCAGGTCTCCGCTCGCCAGCTCGAAGTCCAGCTTGCCCGTGCGGATGCGGCTGACGTCCAGCAGGTTGTCCAGCAGCGCCGCCAGCCGCTTGAGCTGCCGGTCCGCCGCGTCCAGCCGCCCCGTGACCTTCTCGGAGCCCATGGGCTCGTGGGCCTTGGACTCGGACAAGCGGCGCAAGAGATCCACCTGCAAGCGCAGGGACGTGAGCGGCGTGCGCAGCTCGTGGCTCGCCACGGACAGGAAGTCGTCGCGCGTGCGCACCGCCTCCTGCAACGCCTCCTCCGTCTCCTTCAGCGCCGTGATGTCCAGGATGGCCCCGCGCACCACCATCACCTTGCCGTTCGCGTCGCGGATGACGCGCGAGCGGCTGATGAGCCAGTGCCACGAGTCGTCCGGCCAGTGCGTGCGGAAGGTGGAGGAATACGACAGCACGTCGTTGTGGAAGATGGCCGACACCTGCGCTTCCACCCCCGGCCGGTCCTCCGGGTGCAGCGACGCCAGGAACTGCTCGTGCGTCCACTCCTCCAGGGGCTGCGGGTAGCCGTAGAGCCGGTCATGCCCCTCGGAGCGGAACACCTGCCCGGTGACGAGGTTCGTCTCCCAGACCGCCATCTGCGCGGACTCCAGCGCCACCTGGAAGCGCTCGCCCAGCTGGCGGAAGCGCTCCTCGGTGCGCGCGACCTCGTTCTCCGCGCGCTGACGGCGGGTGATGTCCGTGGCCAGCACCCACATCTCCCCGCCCACCGGCCGCACGGACAGCTCCAGCCAGACGCCCGACGGCAGCTCCGACAGGAACCGGGCGGGCTCGCGCGAGGTGAGCGCGTCCAGCAGCCGCTCGTGCAGCGTCGTGCCGGCCAGCATCGGCTGCGCCGCCCACGGCGTCATGCCCTGGCAGGTGTTGTACGGCAGGCCCAGCAGGGACGCGGCGCGGTGGTTGAGCTCATGGATGGTTCCCTGCGCGTCGAGCGCCAGGAACGCCTCGGCCATCATCTCCCGCAGGACCTGCAGTCGGGTCTGCGCGGACATGCTGGCCTCGTCGGCCGGAAGCGGGGGCAGGTGGGTGTCCTTCGGCATGCGCGAGGAGGCCGTGTCCGGCGAGGACGGCTCATCCTTGGAGGCATGGCGGACAGCTTCGAATGGACCACCGGGCAGGGGACTCATCGATTTGCACGCTCCCGCACGCCCCCCGCGCCCGTCAAGAGAGCGCGGGGGCCGTCCAGTCCGTCTGTCAGCCCAGTGGATCCGTGAGGGGTTCAGGCATGACCCACAGCTCCGTGGGGCGGGCGTAGGCCTGGTCGAACGCGAAGAGGATGCCGTTCCAGCGGTCCCAGAAGTCCGCCCAGCTGTACTCACACGGCGGGGCGGTGAGCGGGTTGCCGTCGCGGTCCGGCTGGGCGTACGCGTAGTCCGCGTAGGTCCAGCGCACCGTGCCGAAGTCCGTCATCAGGAACGGCGTCAGCGCCTGGAGCACGCCCGCGCGGGACACCTCGTCGGTGGGCGAGCCTGCGGGCGTGAAGACGGGCTGGGCCTGGTCGCGCTGCTCGCGCCAGGCGACGAAGTTGGTGCCCATGGCGATGAGGGCGTCGCGGCGCGCGGGCGTGGGGGCCAGCCGGGCGTCCTCGTAGAGGGCGAACGCGGCGATGAGCAGGCTCTTCCAGTGCATGCCGGGGAAGAGCAGGTCCATGCGGGTGGGGCGCGGCGAGTCCTCCGCGTGCGCGACGGCCCAGGTGTACGCCTGCTGCGCCTCCGCGTTGACGGCGTCCGCCAGCGTGAACTCGGAGAGCACGCGGGCGGACGTGATGGGCCCCGTGGCGGCCGCGCGCCAGTCCAGGTACAGGCGCGCCGAACCGCCGATGTCGTTGAAGATGGCGAGGTTGCCCTCGTGGAGCGTGCGCTCCAGCGTGATGACGACGGCCTCCGTCTTGTCGAGCGGCGCCACGCCCGGGGCGCTCCAGTACAGCGCGCCCATGCGCGACGCGGTGGCCAGCAGGACGCGCGAGTCCGCGAGCACGGCGAAGTTGAGCGAGCTCGTCAGCACGCTGAGGGCCGCGGCCGCGTCCACGGTCAGGCCCTGGGCGATGAGCTGGAGGGACAGGTCCTGCAGCCGCAGCCGCACCACGCCGCTCAACCCCAGCCGGTCCAGCGCGTTCGTCAGCGACAGTGAGGGCTGGAGCCGCGCGGCGTCGATGAAGTGCCGCGCGAGCGCCGCGCTGTACATGCCCTTGCCGCCGGCCTGGGACGCGTGCGGCGCGAAGGTGAACCAGGTGGGGCGCGCGCTGCTGGTGCCACCGGGTTGCAGCGTGGGGTCGATGATGCCGCCCAGCTCGTACGCGATGCCGATGTAGCCCAGCGTGATGGTGCGGTTGTCCTCCAGCGGCGTGGGCGCGGACTGCGCTCGGGCGGAGGCGGAGGTCAGGACGAGCAGCGCGCCCAGGAGCGCGCCAGGGAACGTGAAGGTGGAACGGCGCACGTCGGTGCGAAGAGGAGTCGCCACGGTGGAGGTCCAGGGTGGTGGGGGGAGGCTCAAGCTAGGCAGCGCGGACGCCGGTCCAACCCCGGGGCACGGGGTTGGACTCATGCAGCGTTGAATGGACAACCCTTTCGGGAGCAGCCGCGAGGGGTCAGCCCCCAACTCCCGTGAGCGCACCGGTCTTCCGGGGAAACCGGCGGCGGCGCAGGGCCTCGGCCACCGCGAGTCCCAGGCAGGTCACGGCGAAGAGGCAGCCGCCCGGAAGCACGCCCGGCGCGCGGTAGCGCAGCTCCACGCGGTGCGAGCCCCGAGGGGTGGGCACGGCGCGCACCGCCACGTTGGCGGGGAGCAGGCGCGTGGGGGCGCCGTCGAGGAGCGCCGTCCAGCCGGGCTGCCACGCGTCGTTGATCACCAGCACCGCGTCCCCGGAGGCGTCCACGTCCACGACGAGGTGTTCCGGCGCGTCCTGTTGACGCGCAGGTGGCCTTCCAGGGGCGCGTCGCTGGCGGGGGAGAGGGCGGGGTCGCCGCACTCCGACCGCGGCCTGCGTGCTGGCGCGGAAGGCCGCGTCGCGCAGCAGGTCGAGCGCCGCCGCCGCGTCCGGCACGCACCGGGGCTTCGCCAGGGACAGGCGTGGTCGCGCGTCCGGGTGCTCCACCAGCAGCAGCTCGAAGGCGGGATCCTTCGCCACGATGACGCCGGGCTTGTGCTTCAGGGCGTCATGGTCCGCCGGGGTGTAGGCGCTGAAGCGCACGCCGTAGACGGGCAACAGCTCGGTGAAGAGGCCGGGGGTGGCGTCCTGGAGGTGCAGCACGCGCGGGCTCGCCGCGGGGAGGTAGGCCTCCGCGGTGCCGACGCCCCACAGCGCGGGGCTGTCCGGGACCAGCATGGCGCGCGACATGAGCGCGACGCTGTCCTGGTACTCGAAGCCTTCGAAGCGCGGCAGGCGGAAGCGCTGGATGCGCGACGCCACCCGGGGGACGGAGGTGCCGGTGCGGTCCGCCCAGGCCTTCACGGTCTCGATGAACGGCGGTGGGCTGTCGAGCAGCTCCTCGGTGCCGAGGATGCAGAGCGGCTCATTCGCCGTGAAGGCCGCGCCCAGCTGTAGCGCCATCAGCACGGCCATGCGCGGGCGGGACTCCGCGAGCCCCGGCAGGACGAGCGCGCAGCCCACCGCGAGGCCCGCCGCGATGAGGCTCGCGGTGCTGAACGCATGGGAGAGCGTGTCCAGCGTCGGCGCGGGGACCTGGGGCCAGCGCGCGAGCACGAACGCATGCGACCACGCGCCCGCCGTGCGTTCAGCGATCGCCACGAGGGCCATGAGCCCGGCGAGGACCCCGGCCGCGCGAGCCGCCCACCGCATGCGCTCCGGCGAGGCCACGACGGCCTTCCAGCCGAACCCCGCGAGCAGCGCGAGGCCCAGGGCCAGGTGCACGACCAGCTTCTCCGGATAGCGGAACGGCCGCCACAGCGGCAGCACGCGGTAGAGCAGCGCGTAGAAGGGCAGGGCGGAGCCCAGGGCCAGCGCGAGCAACGCGCTCCACGCCGCGACGAACGGGGCTTGGCGGCGCAAGGGGAGGAAGCGCAGCCCCGCCACGGCGAGCACGAACACCGGCACGCCGATGAACAGCGACTCCGACCACAGCGTGGAGAAGCCGCCGGTGTGCAGGAGCGGCTTGACGAGCTCCTCCGGCACGGCGCGCTCCACGGCGGTGTTCGCCAGGAACGGCCCCAGCAGCGACTCCGGCAGGCGCAGCGGATCCACCGACCAGCGCAGCGCGTCCTCGACGGAGCTGGCGCCCGGAGCACCGCCCGCGAACACCGCCACGCCCGCGAACAGCTGCGGCGCGGCCACTCCCGCGCCCAGGGCCACCAGCCCCAGCCCCCGCCGCACGAGGACCGCGCGAGGCCCGTCTTCCGTCAGCGCGAGGAGCAGCACGAACGCGTTCGCGAACGCATAGGCCCAGGTGTCTCCCGCCAGGAGCACGCCGCCCAGGCCCAGCGCGGCGACGGCGGCGCGAGCGGGCGTGGCCTCCCGAAGGAAGCGGACCGCGGCCCAGAGCGCGAAGGGCAGGGTGGCGCCCGCCATCAGGTACGCGAGGCTGCTGGTGAGGCTCACCATGTAGCCGCTGAACGCGAACGCGAGCCCCGCGAAGAACGCACCGGCCCGGGGCACCGCGTACAGGCGCAGCAGCGCGTACGTGCCCAGCAATGCGAGCGGCGGGCACAGCAGCACGGTGAGCTTCATCGCCGCGCCGGTGGACAGCACGAGCCCCAGCCACTGCGAGGGATGGAACGCGGCGGACAGCATCGTCCCCGGGAAGGACTGGCCCAGGCCGTCGAAGGGATACCAGCCCGGGAAGTCGCCGTGGGACACGCGCTCCGCCCAGTAGCGGCGCAGCGGCGCGTAGACGAGCAGCATGTCCCGCCCGGTGAAGACCTGCGCGCTGAAGACGGCCCGGTGGAAGAACAGGCACGTCAGCCCGAGCGCGGCCCCCACGACGGCCCACGCCGCGCGCGGACCGGGGACTCGTGGCTCGGCGCGCTCAGGGGAGGCGGGGGGCTCCATGGGGACGCGGATTGTTTCCGGTCCCAGGTGCTGCGTCCAGCGAGTGATGCCTCACGCTTCCTTCGGCGGCGCGAAGTACGAGCAGAACGTCGTCACGTCGCGGTAGCCCATGCGGCGGTAGACGGGCGCGCCAGCGGCCGTGGCGTGCAGCACCGTGCGCTCCAGTCCCCACGCGCGCTTCGCCTCCTCCAGCGTACGCCGGAGGACCGTCTCCGCGGCACCCTGGCGACGGTGCTCCGCGAGCGTCGCCACGAGCGCGATGTAGACGACGCCGTCCACGCGCAGCGCCGCGGTGGTCGTCGCGGGAGCGCCGTCGTGACAGCCGACGAAGGCGCGGCACTCGGGGCCGTAGATGCCCGGCGCGGCCAGGGCCTCCCGCCCCAGTGCCCGTGGCACGTCGTAGCTGGCGGAGTTCACGTCCGCGATCGCGTTGCGGCCCCACTCATCCCGCACCTGCCGGAGGTCGAGCGGCGCCAGGGGCCGCACCGGTTCCCGCAGCCGCTCCGCCACCATGCCCGTCGTGAGCATCCCCGGCTTGAGCCCCCGCGCGGCGAGCAGCGCGTCCGCCCGCTCACGCAGCGCCGGGGAGAGCCAGTCCGGCGTCAGCGTGAAGGCCCAGCCGTTGGGGCCCTGCGCGAAGTAGCTCGCGGCCGAGTCCACCGCGCGCTCCAGCTCCGCCTCCGTCTCCACCGGCCGCGTCAGGAACGCCATGTTCATCAGGGACCACGCCACGCGGCCCGCCGCGATGAACACGTCCGTCCGCTCCACTACCTCCCCGCCGGGCAGGCCCAGCGCGAACAGCCTCCAGGCTCCACGGAACTGCGCGTGCGATTCGTCGATTTCGGCTCGGGACATGGGCCTGCCTCCAGCTGGGTCAAGGGCGTTGGATTCTCCGCATTCGTGGAGGCCCGCGTCTACGTGCGCCGGGGGAGGGGGCCTGCTAAAGCGAGCGGCATGAACCCCATGGAAGGACAGCCCTGGCAGACGACGTGCCGGGTGTGCGGCAGGCAGACCTGTCCGAAGACGGAGGCGGTGGCCTCCTGGATGCGGACGATGCTGGACCGCGTGCACGGGACGCAGATGCGCGGCGCGGGACAGCGGGGCCTGCGCGAGGCCCTGGCCATGGAGGGCGTGCTCATCACCACGCACCTGGAGGTGTGGTCGCGGGCGCTCGAAGGCGTGTGCCCGGACTGCATCGCGGAGGTGGCTCCGGAGACGGACGCGCGGCTCCAGGATCCGGAGGCGATGCACGAAGCGTCGCTGGAGCGCTGGCGCACCTCCGCGCCGGAGCTGGTCAGCGACGCGGTGGAGTCCGCGGTGGACGACGTCCTCGAAGCCGCGCGCGAGGCCGCCACGCGCGACAAGCCGACGAACGGCGCATGAACGCGAGGGGCCGCGCGAATCAGCGCGGCCCAGGCGCGTTCAGGCCCACAGCTCCTGCTCCAGCGTGTCGAGCAGCGCGAGCGCGACCTCGGGCGTGGGCAACCCCGCCTCGGTGACGAGCGCGGCGTCGAGCGGCACCGCGACCTCCGCGCGCAGCAGGGCCACCGCG
>NZ_JBKGHJ010000198.1:0-14370 GCF_046520365.1 Corallococcus sp. 4LFB | reverse complement strand
GGCTTGCGAGGGCAGCGCGTCCGAAGCCGTACCGTGCGGAGCGGCGGCTTCTTCGTCGCGCGGAGACTCCGTCGCGGCGGAGGCTTGAGAGGGCAGTGAGTCGGAAGCCGCACCGTGCGGAGCGACGGCTTCGTCGTCGCGCGGAGGCTCCGTCGAGGAGAGGGCTTGAGAGGGCAGCGCGTCCGAAGCCGCACCGTGCGGAGCGGCGGCTTCTTCGTCGCGCGGAGGTTCCGTCGCGGTTGAGGTCCGCTCGGGGAGTTGCTCCGAGCCCGCGCTGGCCGGAGAGGCAGCTTCGGTGGCACCCGGTGCTCGCGCGGCAGCAGGCTGCGTCGCTTCGTCCGGAACCGGCTGGGAGTCGATGGCGGGCGAAACGGAGGTCCCGCCCGGAACCAGGAGCGCCGTTGTTGTGCCCGGGGCTCCCTCAACCGATGGCTTCGTGTCGGAAGCGAGTGCAGTCGAGGAGTCCGCGACCGCCGTGGTGGAGACCGACTGAGGCGATGCCTCCTGGTGTAGCTCCGTGGCCGGCGCTCCCGGCGATGCGGACAGCGTCTCTTCGAGGAGCGTGCTCGACGCAACCGTGGCGCTCGTGGAGCGCGCTTCCGCCTCGTCCGGAGTCGTGACGACGGACGACACTTCGTCTGGCGCAAGAGGGGGAGGGGACGCCGCGGTCAGAGCGGCTTCATGCCCTGTCGCTCGGCCCAGCGCCCGTTCGGATTCGGGCGAAGCGTCATCCGCAAGCGCTGCATCCGTCGCGAAGGGATTGTCTCCTTCGGCGGCGGTCGGGTCGTTGGGCGGAGCAGGCGCAGCGGATCCGACAAGCGCCGTCCACGCATCCTCCGTCGGCAGGTCGACCACGACGACTGTCGACGACTCCTCCTCGTCCCGCGGAGGTGCGGAGTCGGGTCCGGACGGGCCCTGGTCCTCCGTGGGCGCAGTGGCGGACGTCGTGAAGGCTGGCGAGCCGAGCACGGGCTCCGTGTTCGACCAGTGCCCCGGTTCATCGGCGAGTGACGTGGAGGCGTCTTCGCTCGCTGTCGGCGCCGTGGCTTCGACAGCCTGCTCGAGCGCCGCGCTGAACGGATCCACGTCCTCCGAAGCCGTGCTGACTTCGTGCGGAAGGGAATCCGGGTCGATGCCCCACGCGCGAAGGCGGTCGGCCTCCTGTTGATTCGGCGTCGCAACCGGTTCCGGGGGCGGAGGCGTTTCCCCTGCGCCGCCCATCGCGTCAGCATCCGTCGCGGCGGAGGGGGGATCCACCGGAGGAGGCGTTGCTTCAGCGCCGGCTCCATCCGCGTCGGAGTCCGGAGCAGCCCATGCCCCATGCGCTTCCGCGTCACCTTCCGCCGGGTTGGAATCCGGTGCGAACGAGGAACCGGGCTCGGCCGGAGCGGGCTCCTCCTCCGGCTCCATGCTGAGGTCGACGTCGAAATCGAACGATGCGTCGGGGGCGGGCGCTGCCTCGACGCGTTCAGGCGCTGCTTCGCCCGGAGTGCCCTCGGATGCCAGGTCGCCAGGCTCCCCCAGGCTGGCTTCGGCGGCCCCCTCGGGATGCTCGGGAGCGTGCGGGGCTCCGAGCACGGCGTTCGGATCAAACGCCTCCACTGACGCGGGGGTGAAGTGGACCGGCGCGGATGCATCGCCATCGTCAGGGGTCTCAGCGGCTCCCGGCTCCCGCGGAAGTGCTTCGTCCGTGCGTGCCTCCGGAGCGGAGGCGTCCCACTCCGATGCCGCGGACCGCGCCTCCGTGGGGGGCTGCTCCCAGGGCGACGCTTCCGCACGGCCTTCATCTGCCGCCGCCGATTCAGACAGCGCGTTCGTCCCCAGCGCCTCGGCGGTCCCAGGGGCCTCCCAGGAAGGCGCATCCGCTTCTGCCTCACCCGCGCCATCAGTGGACTCCAGCGGCGGCTGCTCCTCGGGCTGATCAGCCGGACCTGCTCCCTCCCACCCGGCCTCAACCGGAGGCGGCATCACGGCCGCGAAGGTTCCGGAAGCCGCGGGAGGCCGCGCACCGGTGGACTCCGGCACCGTCGGCTGGACCGTGAACATCTCCTGGGTCGCCCGTTGAGCCCCTTCGCCCGGCGGATTCCTCCGCGCCTTGCGCTCAGGGCCCACCTCCGGAAGGGGCGCGAGCCCCTCCTCCTCCTCGACGGCGTCCTCCGGAAAGAGCGACACCGGCTCATCCGGTTCAGCCAGGTCCGGCGGGGTGACGGCGGCGGGCACCGTCACGGCCGGCAACGTCATGGACGCTTTCGGCGTCGCGGCGCGCGTCTCCGTTTCCTCGCGGGAGGCCTTCGCCGGAGGCGCCAGCGGCGCCGGAGCCGCGGGCACTGCCACCGTCCCCGCGCGTGCGGCCGGCCGCGGCGGATTCACGGCCGGAGCCCGCCGGACGAGCCCGGGCGGCAGCGGCGCGGCCTCCGCCCTTGGCGCGGCAGGCGGCGAAGCCACCGCTTCCGTCCCGCTCCGCCGCGCGACGATGCGCTCGATGAGCGCCTTGCTCGCGGCATCCAGCCTGGTGAAGCGCACCGTCATCCCGGTGCGCGGACTGCCTGCGTCCGGCTGCGCCTTGGCCACCACGCCTTCACCGCGCAACAGCCGCGTGCCGTCCGCGAGGACGAACTCGAACGCCAGCCCCGTGCCCTCCGGCTTGAGCGCCTTCGTGGCCACGAAGACCCCGCCGCGTCCCACGTTCGAGCCGTACCGCTCGATGAACTCCTCCTCCTCCGTGTACGGGAGTCGGATGCGCAGGGGGAGGAGCTTGGGGGCCGGCCCGGTCATCGCAAGGGGATCCGCACGTCCCCGCCGGAGCCCTGCACCACGAGCGCCAGCCCATCGTCTTGCACGGCGTCCGGCGGCACCTCGAACAGCAGCACCACTTCCGTGCGCTGCTCGGGGTTCCACGTGGTGGGCAGGGGCTTCGTGCCGGCCACCGCCTGCGCGTCACGCGCCAGCGGGTACGTCTGCCCCTTCGCGTCCGTCAGCTTCGCGCCGTCCAGCGTCAGCGGCGCGGGCATCCCGCCCACGTTCTGGGTGATGAGCTCCACGCGCAGGAACAGGTCCTCCGTCGTGAGTCCCAGCCCCATCTTGCCGGAGCCGCCCTTCACCGAGTGCGACGCCTCCAGCCCCGTCACCTTGAACGCCACCGTGTCCACGTGCACGGTGTCGTTGCGCTCGGGCAGCCGCAGCTTGCGCGGCCCGGAGTCGCCCAGGCCCGCGGCCAGGCCCGCCAGCTTCGACTCCTCCGGCTCGCGCTGGGCAGGCTGCGGACGCGTGGCCACGGCGCCACCCTGCTTCACCCGGTCCGCCTCCGCGCGCAGCTTCTGGAGCGTGCGCGCTTCGGCCTCCTGGCCCTCTTCAGGCGTGGAGGTCTCCTTCGTGCAGCCCCCCAGGAGGAGGGCCGCCGTCAGGAACGCCAGGGAGCGGGAGGACGCGCGGGCACTCACGCCGGGCTCGCGCCCTTCACCAACTCGAAGAGCTTCTCGAGCGCCACGGGCAGCTTGTCCGCGTCCGGGCCACCGGCCTGCGCCATGTCCGGCTTGCCGCCGCCCTTGCCGCCCACTTCCTTGGCCATCTCGCGCACCAGGTTGCCCGCGCTGATGCCCTTGGCGACGAGGTCCTTCGTGGCCGCCACCAGGATGACCGCGCGGCCGTCCTTCTCACCGCCAATGGCGATGATGCCGGAGCCGATGCGGTCGCGCAGCTGATCCGCCATGCCGCGGAACACCTTGTCGTCGGCGGGGTCCACGCGGGTGGCCAGCACCTTCATGCCGTTGACCTCGCGCGCCTGGTCCATGAGGTCCTTCTGCGAGGCCGACTGCGCCTTCACCGAGACCTCCTCCACCTTGCGCTCCAGCTCCTTCACGCGCTTCTGGGTGGCCTCCACGCGGGTGGCGACCTCCTTCGGGTTCGTGCGCAGCAGCGCCGCGACCTTCTTGAGCTCGTGCTCCTGCTCGCGCACGAACTGGAGCGCGCCCACGCCCGTCACGGCCACGATGCGGCGCACGCCGGAAGCGACGCCGCTCTCGCTCGTGACCTTGAACAGGCCGATGTCGCCGCTGCGCTTCACGTGCGTGCCGCCGCACAGCTCCGTGGACTCCGGGTGCACGGTGACGACGCGCACCGTGTCGCCGTACTTCTCACCGAACATGGCCACGGCGCCGGACTTCTTCGCGTCGTCCAGGTTCATGACGCGCGTCTGGGCATCCGCGTTGTCGCGCACCCAGGTGTTGACCAGGTCCTCCACCTGCTCCAGCTGCTCCTGGGTGGCGGGGGAGAAGTGCGAGAAGTCGAAGCGCAGGAAGTCCGGCGCGACGACGGAGCCCGCCTGCTTCACGTGCTCGCCGAGCACGCGCTTGAGCGCCTTGTGGAGCAGGTGCGTGGCGGAGTGGTTCGCGCGGATGGACTTGCGGCGCTCCACGTCCACGGACGTCTGCACCATGTCGCCGACCTTCAGCGTGCCTTCCTTCACCTCCACGCTGTGGACGATGAGCCCCTGCACCGGGCGCTGCGCGTCCTTCACCTGCGCCACGGTCTTGCCGCCGTGCGCGACGATGCGGCCGGTGTCGCCCAGCTGGCCGCCGGACTCGCCGTAGAAGGGGGTGCGGTCCAGCACCACGTCCACCGTGGCGCCCGCGGAGACCTGCGGCACCTCCACGCCGTCCTGCACGAGCGCGATGACGCTGCCCTCGCCCTCGTGGCCCTCGCCCTCGTAGCCCAGGAACTGGGTGGGCGCGGTGCGGGCGAGGACGGTCTGGAAGACCTCCGTGGTGGACTTCTTCTCGCCGTGGAAGTCCTGGCTGGCGGCCTCCTTCTCCTGGAGCACCTTGAAGCCTTCCAGGTCCACGTCGTAGCCGCGCTCGCGCGCGATGATCTGCGTGAGGTCCCACGGGAAGCCGTAGGTGCCGTGCAGCAGGTAGACGACGTCGCCGGAGAGCATCTTGCCGCCGGAGGACTGGAGCTTGGCCAGCTCCTCGTCCATCAGCTTGAGGCCGCGGTCGAGCGTGCGGCGGAAGCCCTCTTCCTCATGCTTCGCGACTTCGAGGATGAAGGTGCGGCCGTCGCGCAGCTCGGGGAACGCGTCGCCCATGAGCTCGATGACGCGGTCCACGACCTTGAAGAAGAAGGGCTCCTTGATGCCCAGCTGCGTGTCACCGTGCCGGATGGCCCGGCGCATGATGCGGCGCAGGACGTAGCCGCGCGCCACGTTGGAGGGCTGGACGCCGTCGGCCACGAGGAACGCGGTGGCGCGGGCGTGGTCGGCGACGACGCGCTGGGACGCGCCGGTCTCCTGCGTGTACGGCTTGCCGCACAGCTGACTGACGGTGGCGAGGATGCCCTGGAACAGGTCGGTGTCGTAGTTGGAGCGCTTGCCCTGCACGACGGACGCGATGCGCTCCAGGCCGGCGCCGGTGTCGATGGACGGCTTGGGCAGCGGGATGAGGGGCGCGTCCTTCTCCTTGCGCTCGAACTGCATGAACACGAGGTTCCAGATTTCGAGCCACCGGTCGCAATCACACGCGACGCCCTGGCACTCGCGGCCCGCGGCCTCTTCCACACAGGGGATGTCGTCGCCCTGGTGGTAGTGGATCTCGGAGCAGGGGCCGCACGGGCCGGTGTCGCCCATGGCCCAGAAGTTGTCCTTGTAGCCGAGCTTCAGGATGCGGTCGCGAGCCACGCCCTGCTTGGCCCACAGCTCGAAGGCCTCTTCGTCCCAGGGGATGTTGTTCTCGCCGTTGAACACGGTGACGGCGAGCCGGTCGACGGCCAGGCCCAGGCGCTTCGTCACGAACTCCCAGGCGAACGCGATGGCGTCGGCCTTGAAGTAGTCGCCGAAGGAGAAGTTGCCGAGCATCTCGAAGAACGTGTGGTGGCGCGCGGTGTAGCCCACGTTGTCGAGGTCGTTGTGCTTGCCGCCGGCGCGCACGCACTTCTGGGACGTGGTGGCGCGGCGGTAGTCCCGCTGCTCGCGGCCGGTGAAGACGTCCTTGAACTGGACCATGCCGGCGTTGGTGAACAGCAGGGTCTGGTCGCCAACGGGCACCAGGGAGGAGGAGGCGACACGGCGGTGGGCGCGCTCCTCGAAGAACTGGAGGAACGCCTCGCGGATCTGGGAGGCGGTGAGGGCGGAAGGCATGGTGTGGGTATATGCCACAAGAGGGCCGGGCGCAGCAGTTCCTGGACGGGTCATCCCCCGTGGGACGGGGCATGTAGGCAGGGCTGACGACCGCGGGGCAGGGGAGCGGCCAGGGCCCTGCTGGTGACGCTTGGGGCTCCAGGTTCAGGCCCTGGAGTCGCAGTGCTCCTGAATCGCGGTGAGCAGGGCGTCCAGCAACAGGGGCTTCTTGAAGACCCTCGCGACGCCCAGGCTCCGGACGCGGTCGCCCAGGTGGCCCGCGCTCAGGATGAAGACGGGGATGCGGCTCAGCGCCGCGTCCTCGCGCTGGACCTCGCGGAACGCGTAGCCGTCCATCACCGGCATCATCAGGTCCAGCAGGATGAGCGAGGGCGCCGCGTTCGCGCGGAGATAGCTCAGGGCCTCGGCCCCGTTCCGCGCGACGGCCACCGCGTAGCCCTCGTCCACGAGGAGCTCGCTCAGGGCGTCCGCGATGGCCGTGTCATCGTCGACCAGCAGGAGGGTGTGGGACGACACGCGCCAGCTCTTCCCGGGGGCCTACGCGCCGCGACGGAAGGGGAGCGCGACCTTGAAGGTCGTTCCCTCTCCCGGCCTGCTGTCCAGCTCGATGCTCCCGCCGTGCGCGTCCACGATGCTCCGGACGATCCACAGCCCCAGCCCGAACCCTCCGGCGTGGGACTTCGGCGACAGCTGCACGAAGCGCTCGAAGACGCGCTGCTGCGCTTCCTCGGGGATGCCCGGCCCGCCGTCACGGACGACCAGCGTCGCGCTGTCCTCGCGGGGCTGCACCTCCAGCTCCACGACCGTCCCGGGGGCGTACTTGATGGCGTTGGACAGCAGGTTCGTCACCACCTGCTCCATCCGCATCCGGTCCCAATGGCCGACCGCGGGGCGGTCCGCTCGCATGCGCAGCTCACAGCCGGCACGCTGAAGTCCCTCCGCGAAGACCTCGCCCACGCTCCTCGCCACCTCCGCGAGGTCCACCTCCTCCGCCTCGATGGGCAGCGGATCCTCCGACGCGGTGGCGCGCGAGACGTCGAGCATCTTGTTGATGAGGTTCTCCAGCCGCCCGCACTGCTCCTTGGCCTTGAGCAGCTTGGGCGTCGCCAGGTCGGGCGTCAGCGCGCCTCGCTGGTTGGCGCGCAGCAGGCTCTCCATGTAGAGCTGGAGCGAGGTGATGGGCGTCTTCAGCTCATGCGACGCGACGGAGAGGAACTCCTCGCGCATCTGGAGCGCGTGCCGCAGCTCCGCCGTCCGCTCCCGCACGCGCTGCTCGAGCTCGGCGTTGAGCTTGTGCAGCTCCGCCTTCGCGCTCTTCAGCGACGCGCTCTCGATGATCTCCCAGTCGCCCGCCTGCCGGATGAGCGCGAACTGGTGGTTGCGGACCACGTCGAGCACATCCATCGGGGCGCACCGGCCCAGGCAGTAGCTGCACAGCCCGATGATGTTGTGGCTCTTGAAGGTGTCGGTGACGCGGGCTTCGTAATCGACGAAGTCGGACCAGTCCTGGCGCTCCAGCCAGTAGGTGTTCCCCGTCAGGCGCAGCCCCGCGTAGCCCTGCGCGAGCGCCCGTCCGTGCCGGTCCACCCAACCCTGGAGCACCTCGTCCGGGCCCTTTCCCCCGGACTGCATGTACCAGTCGCGATGGTCGATGATCTCGATCTGCCCCCGGGTCATCCGCTGCTCCAGGTCGGGCACGGCGTTGCGCAGCATCGTCCGGGCGTCCGTGGCTCCGAAGGGCTCGGACGTGACCCACAGGCAGTGCTCGTTGTTCTCCAGTCCGGCCTTGAAGTAGGGGACCAGCGAGTCCACGAGGTCTTCCCGGTCGCCGTAGAACTGACAGAAGTGGGAACCCCAGGGCAGGTCCCCCACCGCGGGAATTCCACTCGGGCGCAGCGGGATGGTCATGGGGCTTGGTACCCTGGACATGGGGCCCCAACAACACGGCAGCGCGATGAATCCGTTCAGCGCTGAACGCTCCGCATGGCCGCCATGCGGGCGGGTGCGCCGCTCCTGGAACGCGGTGCTGATGCGCTGCGGCAGTGTCTGGGTTCTTGGCTTCTCACGGCCTGAAACGGAGCACGCAACTCCTGGAGCCATTTACCGACAATGTAGGCAAGCCTCCCTGCTGCACTGCTCGGCTCCCCCTCCCGAGGTCCCCTCATGGTCCAGGTCACGCGTCCTTCCAACACCCCGTCACTCACCCAGACGCGGGGCGCTCCGGAAGCCCCAGCCCGGGCCAGGGGCGCGCAGGGCTTCAACGCGGTCGTGAAGGGCGACAGCTTCAGCTCGGCTGTTCCGGCGGGTTCGCAGCAGGTCAACGCCCTGCGCCTTCCCATCCCCTGGCCCGGCAAGGGCGAGGCGGACAAGATCGGCTGGATCCAGAAGGCGTATCCGCCCGCGAAGGACTCCACCGCGGAGTTCATGAAGCTGAACCAGGCGGTGCGCGCGGGGCAGAACGTGATGCCTCCCGAGGCCAAGAACTGCGTGTTCCTGGCGGTGGGCGGGCTGCTCTCGGAAGCGGCGCCCAAGCAGCTCTACTTCGACAAGAACCTGGACGCGCTGGAGGCCCAGGGCCTTCAGGTCGGCCGGGTGCCCGTGGACACGGACATGGGCGTGGAGCACAACGCGGCCATCGTCCGACAGGCGGTGCTCGAGGCTTCGAAGAACGGCAAGCAGGTGGTGCTGATTGGCCACAGCAAGGGCGGCCTGGACTCCGCGGCGGCGCTGTCGATGTACCCGGAGCTCAAGGAGCACGTGCGCGCGCTGGTGACCATCCAGTCGCCGTACGGCGGTTCGCCCATGGCTCAGGACCTGCTGGACAACCCGCTGGTGCGATACGGCGTGGGCGGTGCGGTCGAGGCGCTCGGCGGCAGCATCCAGGCTGGTGAGGACCTGACGTACGACTCGCGCAAGAAGTTCCTGGCCGAGCACCCGATGCCCGCGGGCATCCCCACCGTGTCGATGGCCTCCACGACCGCGAACCCCACGTCGCCGCTGTTCGCGATGCAGGAGTACATGCACCAGCGCTACGGCGTGAAGTCAGACGGCCTGGTGTTGCCGCAGGACGCGTTCATCCCGGGCTCCAAGTCGGTGACGCTGTCCGGGCTGGATCACCTGGATTCGACCGGGACGACGCTCAACCCGTTCAAGCCCTACCAGCCCGAGGACCTGACCCTCTCGCTGGTCGCGATGGCGCTGAACATGCCCAAGGGCGGCTGAAGCCTCACGTCCCCGTGGGCGGTGCCTGTCGCTTCAGCTCGCGCGCCGGAATCCCCGCCACGGTCGCACCCGGCGCCACGTCCTCCATCACGAGGGCGTTGGCGCCAATCTTCGCTCCGTCTCCAATCGTCACCGGGCCCAATATCTGAGCGCCCACGCCGATGTAGACGTCCCGGCCCACGCGCGGCACGCCGTCGCGTCCGGGCAGGGGCTCCAGGCTCACGTTCTGGGAGATGAAGCTCTTCTCTCCAATCTCCACGCCCGGCGCGATGATGACGCCGATGCCTCCGTAGCCCAGCTCCACCGTGGGGTGCAGCGCGGCCTTCGTGTCCACGTGGCTGTTGTGGATGCGGTCGCCCACCGTGGCCACCACGTTCGCGAGCCGTGGCACCTGGAGCGCCTGGAGCCGCTTCGCGGCCCTATAAAACGTCAGCGCCGTCGGACCCATCTGCCCACCATCCTTTTCGCTACCGGCGCCCAGCGGAACTTCGACCGCTGCAACGTCTGTCCCATCCAGGTGTCCCGGTAGATGAACAGCCAATGGTGCTGCCGCACCTGCTCCGTCCACTCGCGCTTGTAGGGGGCGTCGTCCCCCAGCAAGTCCAGCTCGCTCAAACCCCTCCCGATGCAGTCCTGGACCAGGTTCTCCGTCAACAGGTGCCCCGGGCTCACCTCCGCCAACGCCTCGTCGTAGCCCGGCTTCATCGCCAGATAGCGGCCGCCGTACTCCAGCCCGTACTGGAACGCGATGGGCCGCCCGTCCAACCGCAGGAAATACAATCCCAGCCAGCCGCGCTCCGCCGCCGTGCGCGCCAGCCCCGTGTAGAAGCCGCGCCGGTGCCCGGCCTGCGCGATGGCCGTGCCCTCCTGCGCCTTCCAGCCGCTCTGCTCCAACGCGAAGGCCTCCTCCAGCTTCGACCCCAGGCCCTCACTTCCGGCCACGCGCTCCACCTCCACGCGGCCCTTTTCCTCCAGACGCCTGCGCCTTCGCCTGAGCGGCTTCGCGTTGCTCCGGCCCTTCGTCCACGCCGCCACCGTGGAGGGCAGCGCCAGGTACGGCGAGCGCGCGCTCGGCCACGCGCCCCAGGGCATCCCCGCGCCCTTCGCCGCGTGCACCAGCTCCCACGCCGCGCCGCCTTCCGGTACGTCCGACAGCCGGAGGACGTCCCAGCTCGGGTCGCCCATCAGGTGCGACAGGAAGGCCACCGCGGCGCGCTTGGGCTCCTCGGCGACGAGGTCGAAGCGGCAGGAGTGCTTGTTCGTCAGCGACGACAGCTGGCGCACCGGCAGCCCGTACTGGTGGCCCTGCTCCTCCTTGAGGCCCAGCACCGCCACCAGCGCGCCCAGCGCGTTCCTCGCCACGAGGATGCGCAGGCGCGCTCCTGTCGCGAAGTGCTCCAGCCAGCAGCGCACGAACTCGTGCCGGTAGAACACCTGATCGTCCACGCGCTTCACCAGCGCGTTCCACTCGGTCTCCAGCGCGTCGAAGGCCGGAAGGCTCCGGACCTCCTCCACGCAGAGGGGCTCCACGCGCCCGCGCGGCGCGGGCTCCACCGCGTTCAAGCGGGGACGGGAAGGGACGCGCTCCCCGAGCATCGCGTCCGTGATGGGAATCTCCTCCATGTACGTCTCTCCTCGGGTGTCGCGCTCGGGGGGACTCAGGACAGCGGCTCGCCCGCGTCATCCACCGCTTCGGGGGCGGGGCGCTCCGGGCCCTGCTTCTTCAGCGGCTCGTCACGCAGCCGCACCGGCCCCTCGCCCTTCGTCAACGCGTGGGTGTCCATGGGGACGTGGCGCACCGACACCGGGACCTTCGTGCTGGGGCGCTCCACCGTCGTCTTGAACACCGCCTCCGCCGGCGCCTCCGCCACGGCGGGCACGGGCGCCTCCACCACCGGCACCGGCACCGGCCGCTTCGGCTGCTTCTTGAGGCCGCGGAAGAGCCAGCCGCCCTTCTGGCGCTCGTACAGCTTGCGCGTCTCCACCGCCGCCCGCGCGTGCGACACGCGGCCCGCCTCCAGGTCCTCCAGCAACAGCTCGCTCAGCCGCCGGCGCGTCACGCTGTCCAGGTAGTCGAACACCTTCTCCAGCTTGCGCACCACCACCTGCGTCGCGCCGCCCGCCGCCGTGTGCGTCAGCGCCGAAATCTTCAGCTCATGCCGCGCCCGGGCGCGCTCCGCCAGCTTGCGCAGCCGGTCCGCTTCATCCGGCGACGCGGCCTTGCCCACCAGCCCCGGCAGCACCGTGCGCGCCAGGCCCGCGTCCACGAAACCCGAGTCGTCGAACGTCTCCAGCGACTCCAGCGCCCGCCGCCGCGCCTCCACCGACGTGCCCTCCAGCGCCTTGAGCGCCGTCGTCACGCGGTCCAGCGCCATCCAGCGGTACACCCAGTCCAGGCCCGTGCCCTTGATGTTCTGCGCGCCCATGATGCTCACCTGCGTCCCGGGCGGCACCGCGCGGGCGCACGCGTCCACCACCTGGTCACCCGTCGCCTGCGAGTCGGACACCGGCACCAGCTGCTCCAGCATCAGGGCCTTGTAGGCCTCGCGGAACTTCCCGTGGAACGCCTTCACGCGCCCCTGCGCATCCGCTTCACCCCGGGGCAGCAGCGCCTTCAGCCGCGCGTGCACCGTCATGCGCGCCAGCAGGTACAGCGCGTGCTCGCGCACCTCGTCCTTCGTCGCGGCCGTCAGCACCTCCGGCAGCGCCTGCGGCTGCGCGCGCGACACCGGCGACAGCGCCTCGTCGAGGAGCGGGCCCACCTCGCGCTCCAGCGCGCGGCGCACCTTCTCCACGCCCACGTCGTCGCGCCGCCCCTCCAGCGCCTTGCCCACCGCCGCCGTCAGCGCCAGCGTGGCCGTGGCCTGGAGTCCGGCGCCGGCCGCGTACCGCTCCAGCCGGTCCATGAACGTCGCCATCGTGGGACGCGGCACCTTCAGCTTCGCCAGCTCCTTCGCGAGCCGTGCCTCCGCGCGGGCCTGTCCCTCGGGGCTGGAGACCTCCTCCGCCGCGACGACCTCCGTGCTCAGCAGGTGCTTGTCCAGCGCGGCACGCACGTACTTCTGGAGGCCCTCCAGGTTCGTGCCGATGAGCACGTGCCGGTCCGCGGACGCGTCCTCCACCATGATGCGCGCGAACACTTCCGAGCGGGACACGCGGTCCCAGCGGTTGTTGATGACCGTGATGACCGCGCGCTCCGGGTTCGCGTCCGGATCCACGTCCCCCAGGCCCGTGCGGATCCAGTTGTTCATGAAGCCCGTGCGCTCGTTCGCCGAGTGCCCGTTGATGAA
Source organism: Corallococcus sp. 4LFB (assembly GCF_046520365.1). Classification (NCBI taxonomy): domain Bacteria; kingdom Pseudomonadati; phylum Myxococcota; class Myxococcia; order Myxococcales; family Myxococcaceae; genus Corallococcus; species Corallococcus sp. 4LFB. The sequence goes on along the minus strand of NZ_JBKGHJ010000198.1, from coordinate 1,728 downwards.
CTGGAGCTGCCGCCCGCGCACCTTCGCCGGCGGGAAGACCTTCAACACGCCAATCTCCGGCTGCACGTGCTCGGCCATCAGCGCCAGCGCGTACGGCCGCGACACGCCGAGCTGCTCGGCCAGCGTCGCCACCAGCGCCATGTTGCGCGGGTGCTCGCGGTAGGGGAACAGCGCGAGGAACTCCTCGGGGATGAGCTCCGCCTCCCACCACGCGCTGTGCAGCAGCGTCGTGTCCTTCTCGTTCGCCACCTGCTTGAAGAGCGGCAGGAAGTGGTCCTCCGTCGTCACCACCCGGCCGCCCCTGGGCATGAAGTTGGTGATGACGGACGCGACGTTGATGCCCGCCGGGCCCTGGATGTCCTCATGGTCCGGATAGGCGTTGGTCAGCGTGGCGAAGTCGTCCTTCATCCAGTCGTTCTGGAGCAGCTCGACGAAGTTGGGCTGCAGCGCCATGCACTCCCAGAGGAACACCTCCGTGCCCAGGCGCGCGCCCAGCTCCACCATGTCCTTCTGCTCCCAGATGGTGGCCTTGTCGTAGGGGCGGAAGATGAAGAACTCGGACGGCCCGGCGCCCGGGGCGCTGTGCACGAACATCGCCTCCGAGCCCGTCGTCTTCGCGAAGACCTCGAAGCCCATGCCGGAGAAGAGCGCCGCCTTCAGGCGCTCCGTGCCGGACTTGCCGCGCGTGCCCCAGCCGCCGATGACCAGCGGAATCTTCTCCCGCGACTTGCGCACGTTCTGGCGCTTCACGTACGTGTCGCCCAGGAAGATGGAGAAGAGCGCCGCGGTGAAGAGGCCCAGCGCCGCGATGCCGTTGCCCCCCATCCCCAGGAAGTAGCCCTCGTTCTCCATGATGCGCTCGGTGAGGAGCGCCAGGAACCCGCTCTGCAGACCCAGCAGCGCGGGCGTGTGCAGCGTGGACGGGGGCTTGGGCGCGGCCTCCTGCTCGTGGAAGAGCGTGGCGAGCGGAGCAGGCACCTGCTTGTGCTGCCCGTAGGGCGTGAAGCGCACCTGGACGCCCAGGTCCTTCTCCACGTGCTCCACGAAGCGGCGGCGCTCGCGGGGCTCCTCGCCTCCCAGCGAGTCCAGCCGCAGCGTCGCGAGCCGCCGGTAGTCCTTCGACACCTTCAGGCGGTTCGTCAGCCGGCGCAGGCGCGAGGCGGGCGGCACCAGCACCGTCTCGCCGTGGCTGCTGAACAGGTGGACCTTGCCGTCCTTGGACAGCGGCAGGTCCAGCAGGTCGTCCACGGTGGGCAGGTGGCGGCCCCAGCTGCCCTGGCTCGCCACGTGGACGCGCTCGCCGGGGACCAGCGTCTCCGTGACTTCGTCCAGGTGGCCCGGGTGCGCCCGCAGCGTGCCGGACATGACGCGGCCGGTGGTGTGCAGGAACGCCTGGCGCTTGTTCGGCGCGGGGCGGCCAAGCTCGTGCCACATGCGCCACAGGCGGCGCTCCTGCCGGTCGCCGTGCCACAGCGTCAGCGTCTTGTCCGTGCGCTCCGCGTACAGGCCGTGCCCGTCCTGCGACAGGTCCGCGAGGATGGCCCCCAGCCACGCGGGGTCCTCCGGCATCGGCGGCAGGTTCTCCGGCGCGGGCTGGAGCGGGAGGCGCGTGCGGCTCCCCGGACGGAGCTTGGAGACGCGGCCCGCGAGGAACGCCGTCCACGCCTGGCGCACCGGGTCCTTCACCCGGCGCAGCACCTGCGCGGCGCCGCCGCGGCTCCACCACCG
>NZ_JBKGHJ010000197.1:0-14415 GCF_046520365.1 Corallococcus sp. 4LFB | reverse complement strand
CGTTCCAGCGGGCGGGCCTACTTCAGCAGGCCGCCTCGCGCGCCACCCGTACATGGCGCGCAGCCACAAGCTCACGGAGCTCATCGCCCGGGGCAGGGCGGCCACCGCGCGCGGGGACTTCGAGCGGGCCTACCAGGACTTCAACCACGTGCTGGGCCTGGACCCGAAGAACCGCGAGGTCGCCCAGCTGCTGGTGGAGGCGCGCCGCAAGCACGACCTGCACCGCGCGCAGGCGGAGGTGGTTCGCGGCCAGGAGCTGGAGATGCGCGGGGATTTCGCCGGCGCGCAGGCGGCCTACCGGCTGGCCGTGTCGCTCAACGCGGACAACCCGGAGGCGGCCTTCCAGGCGGCGCGCGTGGGGCGCGAGCTGACGCAGGATCCGCAGGAGGTGCTGAAGCTCGCGCAGCGCGCGGTGGAGCTGAAGCCGGGGCGCGCGGACTACCAGCTCTTGCTGGCCCAGCTGCTCCTGGTGGCGGGGCAGAAGAAGCAGGCCAAGCTCCACTTCGAGGACGTCGTGCGCCTGGACCCCGACAACGCAGACGCTCGCGCCGCCCTCAAGAAGCTGCGCTGGACGTTCACGTGATGAGGTGCATGCGTCCCCATGGCTGCTGAGCCCGAACCGCTGATTGGCATCGACCTGGGGACGACGAACAGCCTCGTCGCCACGGTGCAGGACGGTCAGCCCCTCATCATCAAGAACCGCACCGGCCAGCCCCTCACCCCGTCCGTGGTGGCGGTGTCGAAGAACGGCAAGCGGCTGGTGGGCGGCATCGCCAAGCGGCAGGCCATCACCAACCCCCAGGAGACGGTGTCCGCGGCGAAGCGCCTCATCGGCCGCAAGTTCTCCTCGCACCCGGTGCAGGACGCGATGCGCGCGCTCACGTACCAGGTGGTGTGCGGCCAGCACGACGACGTGCGCATCCGGCTGGCGGGCCGCGACCTCGCCGTGCCGGAGGTCAGCGCCATGATATTGGCGGAGCTGAAGGCGGACGCGGAGGCGCACTTCGGCCGGCCCGTCACCCAGGCCGTCATCACCGTGCCGGCCTACTTCAACGACGGGCAGCGCCAGGCCACCAAGGACGCGGGCCGCATCGCGGGGCTGGAGGTCCTTCGCATCATCAACGAGCCCACCGCGGCGGCGCTGGCCTACGGCTTCGGGCGCACGGTGAACGGGAAGATCGCCGTGCTGGACCTGGGCGGCGGCACCTTCGACGTGTCGGTGCTGGAGATCAACAACGGCATCTTCGACGTGGTGGCCACCGGCGGTGACACCTTCCTCGGCGGCGAGGACTGGGACCACCGCATCATCGAGTGGATGGTGTTCTCCTTCGCCAAGGAGCACGGCATCGACCTGCGCAAGGACCGCATGGCGCTGCAGCGGCTGAAGGACGCCGCGGAGAAGGCCAAGGTGGAGCTGTCGTCGGTGAAGGAGACGCAGGTGCACCTGCCCTTCATCTGCACGCCGCCGGGCGGAGGCGCCGCGCTGCACCTGCAGTCCACGCTCACCCGCGAGAAGCTGGAGGACCTCACCGCGGACCTGGGCGAGCGCCTGGTGGGCATCACGTCGGAGGTCCTGGGCGAGGCGAAGGTGCGCCCCTCGGAGCTCAAGGAGGTCATCCTCGTGGGGGGCATGTCGCGCATGCCCCGCATCATCGAACAGGTGCGCCAGTACTTCCGCCGCGAGCCCTGCAAGGGCGTGCACGCCGAGGAGGTCGTCGCCCTGGGCGCCGCCATCCAGGCGCACGCGCTGGTGGGGCAGCAGAGCGAGCTGCTCCTGCTGGACGTCACGCCGCAGAGCATGGGCGTGGCCATCGCGGGCGGCTACGTGCGCAGGCTGATTCCGCGCAACACCACCGTGCCCACGTCCGCCACGGAGGTGTTCGCCACCTCCAAGGACTTCCAGCGCACGGTGAAGATCATGGTGCTCCAGGGCGAGCACGAGCTGGCCCACCACAACGAGCTGCTGGGCGAGTTCCTCCTCACCGGCCTGCGCGAGGCGCCGCGCGGACAGGTGGAGATTGAGGTGACGTTCGACATCAACGCGGAGGGCATCGTGTCGGTGTCCGCGCGCGACCGCGACACGGGCCTGCGCCAGTCCATCACCGTCACCGCCTCCAGCGGCCTCACCGAGGACGAGCTGCGCCGCATCATGGACGAGCAGCGCGACTGGCTGGTGACGGCGCGCAACACGGAGGAGCTGAAGTCCAGGCGCGTGGAGCTGGACACCCTGGCCCGGGACCTGGTGGACGCGCTCTCCCGCGTGCGGCTCATGCCCGGGGCCGGAGGCCTGCCGCCGGACGTCGTCGCCCGCGCGGAGGCCGCCCTGGACCATGCGCGCCAGGCGCGCGGCGTGGAGGACGTGGGCGCGCTCAGGCGGGCCTGTGAGGCCCTGGCCCAGAGCCTGCCGCTGTTGCGCTCGGCCGGCACGCGCGGAACGCCGGGGAGGTAGCCCATGAACGCGCTCCGGGCCAAGGCGCTCGTCGAAGCCGGGTTGCTGTTGCGACTGAGTGGCGACATGGCCGGTGCGGAGAAGCTGTTCGCGAGGGCCCTGGAGCTGGACCCCGGCAACGCGCGCGCGCGCCGGCTGCTGGGGCGGGACGGCCCGGCGGAGCACGGGGGGGATACCGGGTGGAACCTGGCGAGCCCCGACCAGGAGGTGGACTGGGGCGCCTGGGCGGGCCCCTCCACGCCGGGCCCGGTGGAGGTTGCCCTGCGGGACTCCGTGAGCCTGCCCGAAGGGACGGGGATGCGCGGTGACGCGTTGGATCTCATCGCGGAGGCGCACCGCACGCAGGAGTTCGGGCTGCCGGACACCTTCGCCCCGGCGGGCGGGCTGCCGGAGGGCTCGGAGGTGGAGAGCCTGCTGCGGGGCGCGGAGGACCTGCTGGCGCTGGACGACCACTCCGGCGCGGTGGAGCTCTTGCGCCGGGCGCAGTCGCTGGCGCCGGAGAACCCGCGCGTGGAGGCGCTGCGCGACCGCAGCGAGCGCATCCTGGTGTCCATGCTGGAGGCCCGGCTGGGGGACCTGAACCGCATGCCCCGCGTGCGGTTGCAGCCGGACGACATCATCTGGCTCAACCTGGACCACCGCGCGGGCTTCGTGCTGGCGCAGATTGACGGCGCGGTGAGCTTCGACGACCTCTTCGCGCTGTCGGGCATGTCGCGCCTGGACACCGCGCGCATCCTCGCGCAGCTGCTCGACGAGGGCATCATCGCCCCCGGCGAGTAGGCCGCTGCTTCGCTACGTCACGCGGGGCGGATGACGGCCGTCCAGACGCCGCGCACCACGGGCTCGCCCTTCGCGTTGCGCGTCTCCGTGGTGACGACGAGGAAGTCCATCCCGGCCTTGCGGTACAGCTCTGAAATCTGGCCCGTGGTGGTGAGCACGTCCCCGGGGCGCATCACGCCCAGGAACTCCAGCTCCTGCTCCCCATGCACCAGCCGCACGCGGTCCACGCCCAGCTCCGGGTCCGCGATGGCGGCGCTGAAGGGACGGATGGCGAACACCACCGCGAAGCTGGGGAAGGCGATGACGTCGCCATACGGGCCCGCCTGCGCCGCCTCCTGCGAGTAGAGCAGGGGGCTTACGTGCGCGGGCGGCTCACCGAAGGTGCCCGCGGAGGGCACGGAGCCGCCGAGGATGAGGGAGAACTCGCGCAGCTTCTCCCGGCCGATTTCGTAGGTGAAGGGGCCGTAGGCACGGCCGACGAACTTGGGGTCCAGGGCCATGGCTATCCGAGCGAGCTTTCGATGACGGCGCCCCGGAGGACGGGCTCGCCGCGCTGGTTGGTGGCGGTGACTTCCGTCGTCAGCCGGCCGTCCGCGACGGCGGTGACGCGGCCCTGGAAGGTGACGGTGTCCTCGGGGAGCACCGGCCGGGAGAAGCGCACCCTCACGCGGCGCACCCGGCCCGGGTCGCCCACGAAGACGGCCACGGCCTCCACGGCCCAGCCCAGCGTGCAGAGCCCCTGGAGGATGACGCCGTTGAAGCCGGCGAGCTTCCCCACCTCCGGGTCGATGTGGATGGGGTTGTAGTCCCCGGAAGCGCCCGCGTAATACACCGGCCGCAGCCGGTCGCATTGGCGGACGTGGGTGAAGGTGTCTCCCACCTGGAACGTGCGTGCCATGAGGCGCGCGAGCCTACCGCAGGAAACGAAGAAGGGGCGGCCCCCACTCACGTGAGGACCGCCCCCGTCACTTCAGGACTTCAGGACGAAGCGCCGGCTTACGCCTTGCGACGGCGCGCGAGCGCCATCGCCGCGAACAGCGCCATCAGCGGCGCCATGCCGCCCGCGGAGCCGCCCGTGGACGAGCAGCCGCCGCCCTTGTTCTTCACCTTCACCGTGTAGGTCACCGGACCGGCGGACGCGCCGTGGGTGTCCGTGACCGTGAGGCTGAAGGTGAGGTCCGTGTCGGACTTCACGCTCGGCGCGGTGAACTCCAGCTTGGCCGTGCTGGCGCCCGTGAGGGTCACGGACGGGCCGCCCGTCTGGGTCCAGGCGTAGGTGAGCGCGTCACCGTCCGGATCCTTGGCGTTGGTGGTGATGCTCACCTTGTCGCCCTCGGTCGCGGTGCTGGTGGTGCCGGACACGGTGGGGGCGCGGTTGTCCACGCTGACCTTCACGTTGACCAGGTCGGAGGCGGACTCGCCACCGGCCGTCACGGTGAGGCGGAACGACAGCTCCTCGTCCGCGGCCACGTTGGGGGCGGTGAACTTCGCGGTGGCCGTGTCGGTGCCGGACAGCGTCACCGTCGTGCCGCTCACCTGGGTCCAGGCGTAGGTGATGGCGTCACCCTCGGCGTCCGTGGCGGTGCCGGACAGCGTCACCTCCGCGCGGGCCGCCACTTCCTGATCCGCGCCAGCGTCCACCACCGGCGGACGGTTGACGTTCTTCACCGTCACCGCCACGGACTGCTTGGTGGAGGCCGCGCCGTCGGACACCGTGACCGTGAAGGTCAGCTGCGTGTCCTCCGTCACCTCCGGGGCCGTGAACGTGGCCTTGGCGGAGGTGGCGTCGGTCAGCGTCGCCGCGACGTCACCGCCGGTCTGCGCCCAGGAGTAGGTGAGCGCCTGGCCGTCCGGATCCGTGGAGCCGGAAGCGTCCAGCTCCGCCGTCTCGCCCTCGTTCACCGACTCCGTCGCGGTGGCCATGACGACCGGAGCGCGGTTGATGTTGTTCACGCCGATGTCGACCGTCTTCGGGAGGCTCGTCTTGCCCTGTGCGTCCGTCACCACCAGCTGGAAGGTGAGGTACTGGGTGAAGGCGACGTCCGTCACGAAGGTCGGCGTGGCGGTGTCCGCGCCGGTCAGCGTCACCGGAGCCTGGCCGCCCACCTGCGTCCACTGGTACGTGAGCACGTCACCCGAAGCGGCGTCCGGGTCGAAGCTGCCCGTGCCGTTGAGGGTCACCGTGGTGCGCTGCTGCTGGCCGTTCACGGTCGTGAACTCGGGAACCACCTGCGGGACACCGGCGTGCGCCACCGGGCGCTGGTTGCACGCGCCCGCGTCGCCGGCTGGTCCACCTGCGACGAGAACACCGGGGTCGCGCCCTCGAGCGTGGGCTCCGCGATGTCGATGCCGTACGCGCCCTGGCCCGCGTCCGCACCCACGCGGAAGCGCAGCTTGACGCGCATGATGCCCTGCTTCTGGAAGTAGTCCCCGAAGTCGAACTCCTCCACGTTGAAGCCGGGGAACCCGGCCGACGCGCGGGCGTAGGCGCGCTGCCCCTCGATGGGGTTGCCGCCGCCCAGCGAGATGGCGGCCGCGTAGTACTTCGGCGCGACGGTCGGGACCTTCGCGGTGAGGGTGTTCAGGTTCGCCCACGACACGCCGTTGGTGCTGTACTCCACGGTGGCACCGTCGTACGGAGTCGCGGCCGCCGTGTAGTCCGTCTCGAAGGAGTGGCGGAAGTAGTAGGCGAAGTAGAAGCCCTCCGTGGCGCTCAGCGTCAGCCAGGGGCTGGTGAGCGTCATCTCGCCCGGGGCGTTGGCGTCGTCGGCATGCGCGATGCTGTCGGTGCCCAGCTGGATGACCTTCCAGTCACCGCCCGCGGTGTAGTTCTCCGACACCGTCCACGCGCTCAGGCCGGTCTTGAAGTACTCCGTCGTGCCGGACACCGGCACGTCGTCGTAGTTCACGTGCGGGTCGAACGACACGGTCTTCGCCGCGGCAGGCAGGCTGGCCTCGTCGAAGACGATCTTCAGCTTGGCGGTGGCACCCGCTCCGGTCACGGCCGTCAGGGCCACCGGCACGGTGATCTTCGTCTCCGCGCCGCGCGCCAGCGCCGGCACGGTCACGGTGGTCCCAGCCGGGAAGCCCACCGTCGCGGTGGTGCTGGTGGTGCTGAGGGTGCCCGTGAAGGACCCCAGCGCGCCGCCGCCCACGTTGCGCACGGTCAGGTGCAGCAGGCCTTCCTCGCCCACGTCGAGCACGCCGTCCTTGTCGCAGCCGGACCGGCTGTCATCCAGCCTCAGGCCGGTGACCTCGATGGTGTTGCCCGTGACCTTGCTCTCCACCACGCCGACGTGGTCCCACGAGTTGCGGTCCGGCACCTTGGCGCCGAAGCCCGCGCCGCGCTTGGCGAAGGCCGCGACGAAGCGGCTGTAGTCAGCCGGATCGCTGGCAGCCGCCACCGCGAGGAGGGCGTCGCGCGCCTCCAGGAAGGTGGGAGCGTTCGGCGTCGCCTTGTACGCGGCGACGAGGTAGCGCTTCATCCGCTCCTGGGCCTCCGAGAACGGATAGGCGTTGAGGAGGCTCGCGTAGCACTCCCACAGCATGGACGCCCAGATCTCACCGGAGTTGTGGACCTCGCTGTTGCTGGCGCCCGTCAGCGCCGACGTGTTCGCGTTGGCGGGCAGCGCGGTGCCGTTGGCGATGTGCTTCAGCGACAGCGCGTTCTTGGTCAGGTCCGTCGTGTAGGGCAGCCGACGCAGGCCGAAGTAGTAGCCCTGGTTCCGGCCGCCGCTGCTGACCCAGCCCGCATCGCCGTAGACGCCCTGCCACTGGTTGTTGCCGGGCTTGTTGCCGTCCTCCGCGCGCACCTGCATCAGCATGGCGGTGAAGTCGCCCCAGCCCTCGCCCATGGAGCGGCCCTGGTTGTTCGACAGGCCGGCCGCGTTGCCGATGAGGCGGTTGGAGATGTAGTGGCCCCACTCGTGCGCGATGACCGCGTTGTCCAGCGTGCCGTCGCGGTCCTCCTTGGGGGACTTGCGCAGCGTCACGTTGACCGCGCCGTTCGCCAGCTGGGCCCGCCAGGCCGCCGCCGCGGCCTGGGAGATCATCAGCGACGGCGTCGTGACGAACGGGTCGTCCACGCCGTTGCCGGCCATGCCCGCGGGGCTGCCAGGGGCGTTATTGCCGATGATGGTGGCGAGCGCGCCCGCCTCGTGAGCGTTGCGCGACTTCACGACGAAGTTGCACGTGCCGCGGTCGATTAGGGCGATCTTCCCGCTGAAGGTGTTCGCGGGGAACGGGTCGCAGCCGAGCTTGTTGGTGTCGTCCGCGGCAGGACTCTTGATATCACCCGTGACGTCGTAGCTCTTGGGGCCGTAGCTGGCCGAGGCCGCCTCGTAGATGCCCGCGATGGCCGCCGGGGACTTCACGGACAGCTCCGGCGTGCCGTTGAAGAGGTACATCTGCATGCGCGGCGAGGCACCGTCGGACGGGGTGCTCATGTTCGCGTTGTCGCGGCCGCTGCTGTCCAGGCCCTGCGCCTGGATGGGGTCTCCCTCCACGCCGCCACGGCCGTAGTTGACGGACTGGGCGTTGCCCGAGGCCTCGTCGAAGCCGACGTCGTAGAACCAGTCGTGCAGGAAGTTGTTGACGTAGAAGAGGTTGACCACCGCCGCCTTGGCCTGCGTGGCGTTCGCGTCCGGGGCCAGGGAGGTGTCGTAGACGTACCCGAAGGTCCGCTCCGAGGTGACCGTCGGCCGGATGTCATCCGTGCCGGGCTGGTAGCCGTCCGGCAACGACAGGTCCGCGTACGCGTCCACGTTGTTGCCCGTGGTCACCGTGGCGTTGTTGGGCAGCCACGGGTCGTTGAGGCTGAACGGCACGTTGGTGATCGTGATGTCCTTCGCCGCGCGGTTCAGGGGCCCCTGCGAACCGTCCGGGAGGCCCGTGGGGTGGGGCGTCATGTCGTTGCCCTGGGGACCGTCCTCGGGCACGTACGGCTCCGCCGCGTCCGCGTAGACCTTGTACGTGAAGGGCTCGGCGGCCACGTCCACGGTCAGGTTGTTGCGGAAGAGCACCTGGCCGGTGGCCGCGGAGATGACGTAGCCGTAGTAGTCGCTGGAGCGCGAGGCCTTGGGGCCGGCGTTGACCTCCACGTACCAGGCGGGCTCCAGCCCGTCCGCCATCGTGAAGAACACCTGGCGGGCGCGAGCCGGGGAGACCAGGTCCTGCGGCAGCGCGGCCTTCGCGGAGGGGTTCAGCGCGAAGAAGGTGTGGTCCCCCTTCGTGCCGGTGTTGACGAACGACGACGCCGGCGCGCTGGAGCCCGTCAGGTCCTTGAACGCGGAGGCGACCGCGTCCGCGGCACCCAGGCTGAAGGCGCCGGTGCGGGACTTGGCGCGCGCGGCCTGCGTGAGCTCGGACGGAGCCAGGTAGCCGCTCACGGCCACCAGGCGCTGGTCCTGGCCCATGATGACCTTGACCTCGTTGCGGAAGACCGGGATGCCGTTCACCGTCTGGTGGAACGTGGCGACGACCGCGCCCTTGCCCGTGTCATGCAGCGAGCGCAGCGTGGCGCCCGCGACGTCCGTGCGCGACAGCCGGTAGCTGTCCGCCACGTTCTGCAGGTGCGCGCGCGCCGCGGCCTCCGCCGTCATGCCGGAGCGGATGACCGACTTGGACTGCGCACCGTCCTGTGCCGCCCACGCGAACGTGGGCACGCCGAGCCGCTGCTCGGTCTGCTCGATGCGGAGCCCGCGCGACGCGGCCGCGGCGGAATCCACGGACAGCGGGCGGGACTCCCGCTGCTCCAGAACGCGTCGAAGTTCGACCGCTCCTTGGCCCACGCGCTGGTACCCGCGACGGGCACCAGCAGCAGGCTGGTCAACAGCTTTTCCCTGAGACGCATGCGCCTTCCTTCTTGGGGGTGATGAACTGCCGGACGAGGGGACTGCGAGTGACGGAACCGCGAGACACGACGACTGCATCAGGAGAGGACCGCCGGGGGCGGCGAGCCTCCCCTTACGGATGGCGGGCCGTGGGTGGACAACCGCCCGATAGGGAACGCTTCCCAACGCCCGAGGTCGCAGGGGCGACGCGAAGGCGGGGACCCGCGTGGAAAGGCTGGACGTGAAACACGAACAGGGCGGCCGCGGAGCGCTTCGACAGGCCGGACAGCCGGGGCGTCACACCCCAACCCGGGGCGGCCCATTCGAATCGACTGTCAACGGTCACCGGCAAGCGCTGCGCTCCAACCCACTCTTCCGGTCGCGGTTGTGTTCACCGCGCCAGGTTCAGTGGGAGCGCATGCTAACCAGGACACTGTTTCGTTGAAAAGAGGGGGGCCCCTGCAACTTTGCGTTAGCAACCCAGTAACAATTGTCAGTCTGGAATAAGCCGCAGCAGCCAGGCGGGCGCGAGCGCGCGACGGGCGCCGCGCCGCACCTTGCGCCCGGGCGCGAACCCTGCTCAGCGGCGCGAGCGGGGCGCCGGGACGTCGTCGGGTGAAGGCAGCGGTCCGTGGTCGAGCGGATCCTCCACCTCCGCGCCTTCCTTGCGCTGTTTGTATTGCTCACGCACGTAGGCGACGAGCTGATCCAGATAGGACGACAGCGGCGGGCAGCGCACGCCGGTGCCGTCCAGCAGCTCCAGCGTGTTGTGACAATTGTAGATGGCCAGGTGGTTCACGTAGCTGATGGCGGCGCGCTGGGGCCGCGCCAGCTTCTCCAGCACGGGCAGCCGCAGCATCACGTCCGCGGCGCGCGCGGACAGGTTGAAGCGCGGCAGCCGCTTGTGGGCCTTCTCCGCGATGAGCTCGTACACGCGCCGCGCGCTCATGGGGTTGGGGTCCACCAGGTGGAAGGTGCGCCCCTGGGCCCGCGCGTCCCGCGACAGCCGCCACACGGCCTCCACCACGTAGTCCACCGGCACCACGTTGAGCGGCGCGACGCCGTTGCCCGGCAGGGGCAGCGGCACCACCAGCGGAGACGTGACGAGCAGGATGCCCAGGTAGTACGGGCCCTCGAAGCGGTCGATCTCCCCCGTGCGCGAGTCGCCCACCACGCTGGACGGCCGGAAGATGGTGACGGGGAGGGTGGCCGCCGCGCGCTGCACCAGCCGCTCCGCCTGGAACTTCGTCTCCTCGTAGGCGTTGCGGAAGGCCTGGCCCCGGTCCAGCTCGTCCTCGGCGATGACGCCCACGCGGTCGCCGGACACGTAGCAGGTGGAGAAGTGGTTGAAGCGCGAGAGGTGCTCGCAGTCGCGCGCCAGCTCCAGCAGGTTGCGCGTGCCGTCCACGTTCACCCGCCACGCGGTCTCCTTGGGCACGCCCAGCTGCGAGACGGCAGCCAGGTGGAAGATGTCCGTCACCTGTTCGCACAGGCGCTGGTACTCCTCGCCGGACAGGCCCAGGTGCATGTCCACCGCGTCCCCGGTGAGCAGCTCCACGCGCGCGCCCGTCACCTTCGCCGCGAGCGCCTGCGCCTCCTTGAAGGACTTGGGCTGCACCAGCGCGTAGATGTGCCCCTGCGGGTCCTCCCGCGCGATGTGCTCCACCAGCCGCTTGCCGATGAACCCCGGGTAGCCGGTGATGAAGTAGGTGCCAGGCCTGTCGTGCCGCGTCTTCGACGTCTCGCTCATGCGCGGCGCAGCATAACCGCCCGTCAGCCGTGCGCGAGCATCGCCCGCCACACCGCCTCCACCTGGAGACGGGTGGCGTCCGGCGCGCCGCTGTTGTCGATGACCCACGTCGCGTGCGCGCGCTTGTCGTCCAGCGCCAGCTGGGCCTGGAGCCGCGCCTCCGCCTGGGCCGCGTCCAGCCCGTCGCGCGCCATCAGCCGCGCCTTCTGCACCTCGCGCGGCACCCACACCACGGCCACGCCCTCCATGGCCGAGTGCAGCCCCGTCTCGATGAGCAGCGGGACGTCGTAGACGACGTGGGTGACGCCCTCCGCCTCCAGCGCCTGGAGCTTCTGGAGGAAGAGGGCGCGCACCTCCGGGTGCACGATGGCGTTGAGGGCGGCCCGTTCGGCGGGGTCCGCGAAGATGTGCGCGCCCAGCCTCACCCGGTCCAGGCGGCCGTCGGGGCCCACCACGCCGGGGAAGCGCTCCGAGATGCGCTGAAGGCCGGGCGTGCCGGGCTCCACCACCTCCCGGGCGAGCACGTCCGCGTCCAGCACGCGCGCGCCCAGCTCCCGCAGCATCCGGCTCACCGTGCTCTTGCCGGAGGCGATGCCGCCCGTCAGGCCGAAGACGTGCACGGGCTACTTCGCGGCCCTGGGCGTGGTGAAGACGAAGGACTGCACCGTCTTGCCGTCCTCGTTGAAGAAGATGGCCATGCCCAGCTTCACGTAGAGGAAGTAGGTGCGGAAGTCGTCCGTCAGCTTGCGCAGGTAGCAGGGCGTGGCGGGCATGGCGCCGGCCGGGCACGCGGGGCCGTAGCTGTTCTCGATGGTGTCCTTCTCGATGACGGGCGCGGGGAACACGTCGATGCGCTCCACCTGCTGGGTGGCCGGGTCCAGCTTGAACTGGGCCTGGGTGGTGCCCTTGATGGCCTCCTTGGCGAAGTAGGCCAGGATCTCCTTGCCCCCCTGGCTCATGGTCCGGGACGGCTCCCCGAACTTCTTCACCACGTCCTCCTTCTTGGAGGACCCGGGCTCGATGCCCTGCCACGGCTTGGCGGAAGCAGGCAGGGAGACGGCAAGGACGGCAACGGCGAACAGGACGGCAATCACGGGGGTCCGCATCTCGACTCCTCCCTAGCGGATCAGGCAGGCACGCCTCAAGGTCCGTTACCTCAAGCCACGCACCTGTCCACCCGGTATTCAATCACGAACGAGACGCCTTGCCCCCTCCGGGGGCCTCTGCTACGTGCTCAAGGTATGTCTTCTCGTGCCTTCCGGGTCTTTTGCGCCCTCCTGCTCGCCGTGTCGGGTGGCCTCGCCGGCGCCGCGGACTTCACGGGTCCCGACAGCTGCAAGGGCTGCCACCCGGAGGCGTACGACGCGTGGATGAAGTCCAAGCACGCCCGGGCCACGGAGACGCTGGCGGAAGGGCAGAAGAAGGACGCGCGCTGCCTGTCCTGCCACGCGCCCGACCAGGCGGAGCAGCAGCTGTCGGCCGTCACCTGTGAGACGTGCCACGGCGGCGGGCAGTACTACTCTCCGTCCTACGTGATGAAGGACCCGGAGCTGTCGCGGCTGGTGGGGCTGGTGGACCCCTCGGAGAAGCAGTGCCGCACCTGCCATGACGCGTCCTCGCCGTCCCTGCGTCCGTTCGACTTCAAGGAAGCGCTGAAGGCCATCGACCACTGGTCCGCCGACCGTGCCCGCAAGCAGACCCGCGCGGACGCGACCCCTGCCCCCAAGACGCCGGCTCCCGCCACGGCGAAGAAGTAAGTGACCCCCGCTTGATCAAGATCCTCGACTCCCGCTTCGTCACCACCGCCGTGGAGCTCAAGGGGCTGCCCACGGACCACGCCGCGGAGGTGGCCTTCGTCGGCCGCTCCAACGTCGGCAAGTCGTCCATGATCAACGCCCTGACGAACCGGCGGAAGCTGGTGCGCGTGTCCAACACGCCGGGGCGCACCCGGACGCTCAACTTCTTCGACGTGGACCTGGACCGCGACGGCGTGCGCCACACGGTGCGCCTGGCGGACCTGCCCGGCTACGGCTTCGCCAGGGCGAGCAAGGCGGACAAGGCCCAGTGGCAGGAGATGATCACCACCTACCTCAAGAACCGGCACCGGCTGGAGGTGGTGGTGAGCATCATCGACGCGGAGGTGGGCCCCACGCCGGAAGATTTGCAGACGCTGGACTACCTCCAGGAGCACAACCGCCGCATCCTCGTCGTGGCCACCAAGGTGGACCGGCTGACGAAGGCGCAGCGCAAGCCCCGGCTGCAGAAGCTGGCCACCCAGCTGGAGCTGCCCCGCGAGGCGGTCATCCCGTTCTCCTCCACGGAGAAGCTGGGCGTGGAGGAGGTGTGGGGCACGCTGCTGGACACCTTCGGCAAGGCCACCCGCGTCTGAGGCTGCCGGGGCCGGGCGCGCTGTGGTAGCACCCCCGGCGTGTCCCAGAACGGCAAGACGAATGGTGGTGGTTCGCCCCTCGCGCCCCGCGAGGAGCGTCAGCGGTTGATGCGCCTGTCCCCGCGCCAGCGGGTGGCGGCGCTCTTCGACGCGGAGGACACGGCCGCGCTGGTGCGCTCGCTGCCGGCGGAGGACCTCTACGTCACCATCCAGGAGGTGGGGCTGGCGGACACGACGGAGCTCGTGCAGCTGGCGTCCCCCGCGCAGTTCCGCACCTTCGTGGACCTGGGCGGCTGGGTGAAGGACAAGCTGGACCCGCACGCGGTGCTCACCTGGCTGCGCGCCGCGCGCGGCGACGAGCAGGAGGACTTCCTGCGCAAGGTGCACGCGGTGGACCTGGAGGTGGTGGAGACGCTCCTCAAGGAGTTCACCGTCGTCCACGACCTGGAGGAGAACCCGGACGTCAACCCGCAGGGGATGACGATGGAGACCCCGGAGGGGCGCTACCTGGTGGAGCTGAAGGTGGAGGGCGTGGAGATGTCCGCCATGCGCGCGCTCCTCAACGACCTCATCGCGGAAAACCCCTTCGAAGCGGTGCGCCTCTTCGAGGCCGTGCGCTGGGAGATTCCCTCCGAGCTGGAGGAGACCGCGTTCCAGTTCCGCCGCGCGCGCCTGTCCGACCTGGGCTTCCCCACGCTGGAGGACGCCCTGGCCCTCTTCAGCCGCGTGGACGTGCCGCCGCGCCCCTCGCCTTCCGGGACGCCCGCGCTCACCGCGACGGGCGGCCACGTGGACTACCTGGAGGCGGCCTTCCGGGATTTGTCCGACGTGGAGCGGATGAACGCGGAGGACGAGCTGCGGGAGGTGGCCAACGCGGTGCTCGTCGCGGAGCTGGGCGACCCGGGCGACCTGGACGCCGTGCGCCGCGTGGGGGAGTGGGTGCGCGACTACCTGTCGCTGGGCCTGGAGCACCTGACGGGCGGCGACCCCGCGAAGGCGCCGGAGGTGCTGCGCGACACGCCCCTGCGCCGCGTCTTCCAGGTGGGCTTCACGCTGACGCTCCAGCTCAAGTACCGCGCGGACCGCCTCTTCAAGGCGCCCTTCGTGAAGGTGGACGACGTGCCGCTGGTGCTCCCGGAGGAGGCCGCCGCGCTGGAGGCCCTCCGCCGCAAGCGCCCCGCAGGGCCCTGCGCGTCCCCGGCGCGGAGGCCGTGCC